>CAYZUR010000001.1:0-20147 GCA_964481535.1 uncultured Spirochaetaceae bacterium
GAAATTTTCATTTGAGGATGAAGTGGAATAATTCATATCCGAGCTAGTCATGTAGAAAGTTTCTCATTATTTGATTGACACATGGGTATTTGGTGGTATACTGAGAAAAAGATGTTACGTAACACCTATGAATTTAGAGTGTTTATTCGTAATATCGACAATACAAATAAGGGGAGACTAAATGAAAAAAACATTTACTAGAGTCTTGGCATTAACCTTTGTGTTTGCCATTGTGACTAGTGTGGTTTTTGGTGCCGGAGCTACTGAGCAATCAGGCGATGCTACGGTTAATATGTTTCAGCTAAAAGTTGAAATTAAAGATGCAATTGATGCATATGCAGCACAATATTCTGCAGCAACTGATGGTGTAACTGTAAAGGTTGAAACACTTGGTGGTGGTGGAGATTACGGTGGAGCTATGAAAGCTAAAGTGCAATCTGGCCAAATGCCTGACATCTTTATGATTGAAGGACAGGGCGGTTATGATATCTGGAAAGAATATATTGCAGACCTAAGTGATCAACCATGGGTTGGTGATACAGATTTAGCTTTTAAAGTTGATGGTAAAGTAGTTGGATTCCCAGTTGCTATCGAAGGATATGGCATGGCATACAATGCTGAAATCCTCAAGAAAGCAGGAATTAATCCAGCGACTCTCACAACACGTGCAGCTTATGAAAAAGCTTTCAAAACACTTAATGCTAAAAAAGCCGAACTCGGTATTGATGCTCCTGTTGCAATGGCAGCATCTGTAGCTGGTGGAATGTGGTGGGTTGCTGCCCAACATAACCTTGCTGCATATTGGGGTGGCGGACTTGATTTCGAAGACACAAGTGTTATTGAACAAGCTCTTAACGGAAGCTTAGATCAAGCACGTTTCATGCAATATACAAAATACCTACAATTACTATTCAAATATGCTGACCAAAAAATCTTATTAAATGGTAGCTATGATGACCAAGTTGGTTCATTTGCTCAAGGCAAAACAGCTTTCCTACACCAAGGAAACTGGGTAGATCCAAATTTAGAACAACTCGGCGTTACATTTGATATCGGTTATGCTCCTCATGCATTCCTTGATACAGTACAAGAAGGTCTCTACTTGTTTGCTCCAAGTTGGTATTGTGTTAACACAAAAAGTCCAAACGCAGAAGCAGCAAAAGCATTCCTAACTTCTATTGCAACGACTCAAAAAGGTCATGAGTACATGGTTAATGAAGCCGGTATGATCCCAGCTTTCAAATCAGTTACTCTTAAACCTTCTGGCCAACTCAGCCAAGCTTTGATGGCAGCTAATGCAAAAGGCGGAAACTATGGTGTATTCTTTGGAATGCTTCCTGATGGTGCTGGACAAAACATCTTTGGGCCTATCTTTGACCTCTTTGCACAAAATCCTGATAACACAAAACAATTTATCGCGGATATGAACAGAGCAGTCGCAAACTTTAAATAATCTAAGTTAACTTGGCTCTTGCAGAACTTCTGCAAGAGCTTTTGTTCTCTAATTACAGGAGCAACAATACAATGAAGCAAAGTCGTGTAGTCAATGTGCTGTTTTTGGCACCGTGTGTTTTTGCATTTTTGATGATAATTATCATCCCTTTTTTCTTTGGTCTCTACTATTCTATGACAGACTGGAATGGTGTCAGTAATGTTGATAACTTTGTTGGTCTTAAGAATTTTATGAATTTGTTTTCATCTCCTGATTTTCTTTATTCCTTCTTAATTACAATTGGATTCACAGTTATTAATATTTTATTAGTTAATATTGTGAGTTTTAGTCTCTCTTTAGTAGTAACGAGTAAACTTCGCAGAAGAAATTTCTATAGAGCTGGATTCTTTGTCCCTTATCTTATTGGTGGAATCGTCTTAGGATATATTTGGCAATTTATTTTAAATAATATTTTAGTAGATGCCGGTACAGCCCTGGGTATTCAGTTTCTTCAAACATCCTTTCTAAGTCTTCCTAATACTGTTATCTGGACAATGTCTGTAGTAAATACATGGCAGTATGCTGGGTATATTATGTTGATTTATGTAGCATCTATTCAAAGCATTCCTTCTTCATTGATGGAAGCTGCTAATGTAGATGGTGCAAATTATCGTACTCGAGTATTTAAAATATTAATCCCTATGATGGCAAATGCTTTTACCATCTCAATTTTCTTAACTTTGACCACATCGTTCAAACAATTTGATATGAACTTAACATTAACGAATGGGGGACCTGCAACCAGATTCCTCGATACGCCGGTCAAAGCAAGTCAGTTACTTGCGATGAATATTTTCGATACAGCGAGGGCAAACTATATGGCAGAAGCACAAGCAAAGGCAGTAGTACTCTTTGTTGTTCTTCTTGTAGTCTCTTTAATACAGGTTACAGTAAATAAAAGGAAAGAGGTGGAGATGTAATGAAAACTGTACATGTAGAACCAAAATGGTATCAAACAAGCAAAGCAAGTCTCATCACCTTAGAGATATTAACAGTAATTCTTTTCATACTCTTTATGATTCCTTTCGGATTAGTTGTTCTGAATTCTGCAAAAACATCTAAAGAGATAATCTATAGCGCCACAGCTTTACCATCCAATTGGGGCCAGTTGTGGATCAATGTTTCATTAATATTCAACAATTCAACGGTTGATTACCTAGGAGCCTTTGCAGATAGTACAATAATTACGCTTTTTGCCCTTATAGTTATCTCTCTATTCTCTTCGATGGCTGCATGGGTTCTCGTACGTAATAAAACTGTGTGGTCTGCTGTTCTTTTCATGGCTTTCGTTGCTGCCATGGTTATTCCTTTTCAAGTAATTATGTATCCTTTAGTTCGTTGGTTACGAATCTTTGGTAATTTTTTAAATCTCCGATTATTAGGTACTGTTCCTGGAATCGTATTTGCATATCTAGGGTTTGGTAGTCCGCTATCAATTTTTATTTTCCATGGGTTTATAAAAAACATTCCTTACGAGCTTGAAGAGTCTGCAACTATTGATGGATGTTCTAGGGGAAGAACGTTCTTTGCAATTATTTTCCCCCTTTTGCAACCAATTATTGTAACAGTATTGATCCTTAATGGGATTTGGATATGGAATGACTATTTATTACCATTACTCCTATTGGGTTCTAATGGTGCAGTTCAAACAATTCCAGTTGCGGTTACCGCTTTTGCTGGGGCATATTTAAAGCAGTGGGATCTAATTCTTACTTCCACTCTCATAGCTATGTTACCTATTATCGTTCTCTATCTCTTTGCTCAGCGGTATATCATTAAAGGAATGGTCGACGGTTCTATAAAATAAATTATTTCGGAGGACAACGTGAAAATAGTACTTGTAGGAGCTGGCAGTGTCCAGTTCGGGTATGGTATGCTCGGAGACATTTTTAACAGCAAGATATTAGCAGGTAGTGAAATTACACTCCTAGACATCAATGAAGAAGCTTTGCTTCATGTGCTACACAGTGCACAAAAGTTTGTTTCAGAGAATTCTTTTGACTACACTGTAAATGGTACAACAGACAGACGAGCCGCTTTTAAAGGTGCGGATTATATTATCTCATCTATTGAAGTGGGAAACAGATTTCAATTATGGGATGAAGACTGGAAGGTTCCTCTTCAATATGGGGTAAAGCAAGTTTACGGTGAAAATGGAGGCCCAGGGGGCGTCTTTCACTCACTTCGTATTATTCCTGTCATTCTTGAAATTATGAAGGATGTGATGGAAATCTGTCCAGATGCATTTGTATTTAACTATTCTAATCCTATGACAGCAATTGGTACTGCAGTAAACAGAGTTTATCCAAAAGCAAAGTTCATTGGAATGTGTCATGAAATTGGTTGGTTAGGCCGCTGGTTACCAGGAATGCTTGGAAAAGAGATAGAAGACTTACATTTCAGAGCTGCTGGGTTGAACCATTTCAGCTGCATGTTAGAACTAAAAGATAGGAAAACTGGAAAAGATCTTTATCCAGAAGTGTTAGAAAAAGCAGCAGCATTCTTTAAAACCGAACCTGGCTATAGTGATCTTCTCGATGATTATCGCAATAAAGGAATTCTTGAAACAGGAGAGAAGTACTATAAAGGGAGTTCTGGTAAAAAGAGCAATTATGAATGGGCAGATAGGCGCATAGTCGAGCTGATGCTGAAGAATTATCAACTGCTTCCAATCACCGTTGATAGTCATTTTGGAGAGTATGTATCATGGGGATGGGATGTAGTTGATCATCGAGGTATCTTAGACTTCTATGATTATTATAAAGCCTTATTGTCCCAAAAGACACTTTCAGAATTTAGAGTAGAGACATCTGAAAGGGTTATTCCTATCATAGAGGGAATAGTTACTGACTCAGGATATGAAGAAGAAGCTGTCAACGTACCAAACAATGGCCTCATTGAAGATTTGCCATCGTGGGTAGTAGTTGAAGTTCCAGCAATTATTAACAAGACAGGAGTCCATGGTATTAAGATGCCTAATATTCCTAAGGGATATCTTGCTCTTCTTAGATCTTACACTGGTGTATATGATTTAACCGCAGAAGCAATTATTTATAAAAAGAAATCGTATGTAATCCAAGCCCTTCTTGCGAACCCTGTTGTGCACCAAGCTTCTCAACTTGAAGCTTTGGTTGATAGGATGATCGATACACAGCGTAAATGGCTAGGATACTTGAAATAGAAGAAAAATGAAGGGCATCGTCTTTAGAAGGGGGGTGTACCTATCCAATATTTTCTAAATAGGATATAGGTATGTCGACAATTAAGGAAATAGCACAGAAGGCGGGGGTAAGTCCCACTACTGTTGCTAACGTTATTCACGGTAAACATGAGAGGGTTTCAGATGAAACTCTCTTAAGAGTGAAAAAAGTTATTCAGGAAAATAAGTATGCTCCCAACATGGGAGCTCTTATCCTTGCACATAAACATTCTCGCATCATTGGTGTGATTATGTTTATGGAGCCCCGCTGGAATGAAACTGTCCTAGAGGATCCTTTCTCTTCTGCTATTTTAGGTGCAATGGAGCAAGAAGTGCGTAACAATGGCTATTATGTTATGTTACACACCACTAGTGATGAGGATGAGGTTGTTCGTCTTGCTAAAGCATGGAAACTCGCTGGCCTGATTCTTGTATGGGTTCCAAGTAGCATATGTCGTCTCATTAAAGATACCATTGATACTCCTATCGTGTTTATTGATTCCTATTTCACCGATAATGAACATATTTATCACAATATTGGTCTTCAAGATGAACAAGGTGGTTACGAGATTGCACGGTATATGATTTCTATGGGTCATATCGATATAGTATTTCTTGCAAATGACTCCTTCTATGCTGGTGCTACAGATGCAATACGTTTCAAGGGATGCCAGAGGGCATTCAAAGAAGTGGGGCTTCCTTTAGATTCACATTGCTATGTACCACTCCCAAAAGAACGCGATGAGAGATATCAAATGTATGAAAACCTAGGATCCCCACAATCCCCCTATACAGCTCTTGTATTCTCTGCTGATTACTATGCAGCAGAAGCGGTCACCTTATTGCAAGATAGTGGTATCGATGTACCAGGTGAAATCTCTGTGACAGGTTTTGATGACAATATCTTTGCTCGCTTGGTTCGTCCTCACTTAACAACTGTTCATCAGGACTCAGGCGAGAAGGGGAGACGAGCTATACAGATGGTTATGAAGCTCATTCATAATAAAGAAGTTCCCATAGCAAATGTTCAACTTGATGTAGCGTTAGAGATTAGGGATTCAGTGAAAAGAATCAGAGAGACCTAAACTTAAAAACATACCCTCGGTTATTACATTTCTCGTATTGTGGTAAAAGTGTTTTTTTCCTTCAGATTTTAGCTCCAAAGGGTGGGAAATTTTTTTGTATTGAGGTTTCGTATGATTGAAACAATCTATAAAGAACTCACACAATTAAAACTCTATGTAATGCGAGACGAATTTAAGAGCCTACGCCCTCTACCGGCAAGAGAATTTTTTCATTTGAAGAATCTTTAACATACGTGTTTAGTACAAATTAGATGCCAAAAAAATGCTAAAATTCGGTGTTTGTTGAAAAACAGACTACATTAAGAGACATTATCATAGCCCTTAAACTCATTTAACATTCTGCACTGATTAGTATTCAATTATTTTTACCATCTTTCTATATTCTTGCTGAGAAATTTCACCTCTAGCAAATCTGTTTTGCAGTATTTTTAATGCTTGTTTTTCAGATTTTCGTCTTTTTTTAACAATAGGTATCGCTACAGCTAAAAGAATCAGAATAACTAGTCCACTTATGATTGATAAGCCCCATATCCAATTGCTTCTGGGAAAAATATCAAAACTATTCCATCTGGATCCATATGGGTTATTATAGCGAGAGAATCCCATCATTCCTCTCCCCATCATCTGACCACCATATGAATTTAACTCATATAAATTTCTGTCAGCTAACAGATATTGTTCTCCCAGGTTTCTGTGGTATGTTTCAAGTTGGTAGGATCCTTCGCCACCTAGCATGGAATCCATTCTTGTATGATTCCAATCATTATTAAGCAATAATCCCATCACCACATCTCCCAATTCTTCCAGTAATGCCGGAGATACTTCTTCAGGAGAAACTTCTGAAATAGTTCCTGATTGTGAATTTTCTAGGATTTCTTTAATTATAATATCTACATCTCTACCGTGTTCGGTAGATGAAAAAATACTTATGGGTATTATGGTTAACAGTATCATTATAAGTATTAATATTTTTTTTTCTTTCTTCATTCTATTTCATCCAATATTATTTATTCAGCTCATTTTTCATTCTAATGAACTCTTCTTCTGAAATTATTCCTTGAGCAAATCGTTGTTTCAAGATTTCCAGAGGATCTTCAATATTCTCTTGTCGTGGATTGAAAGACATTTGTCCATTACCACGCAATAACAGGTATACAACTAATCCTATAAGGATTATTCCTAAAAACATCATAACACTTCCTCCAAACGGAAAATTTAAAAACGAGCACCAAGATCCTACATAAGAATGCATGTTTTAATCTCCAATAATTTAAATTTGAAAACACATATATATTTATGTGTGCTTTTTCTCATTGTTAAGATAGCAAAAATTCAACTGCTGTGAACCATAGTTATTCTGATTTACTTTTGCCATTTTCTCTTCATAATTGCTAGAAATTTTTTCATCTGTGAAATATCCTAAGAATTTTATTTTCAACAGAATATGAACCTACCTTCTGTATTACACTCTTATGTTTTCTAAGACACTTGTAAATTCCGACTTCAACATCCCCACAACTTTTTTCATTTAGTGGCACAACAGTTTCGAGTACCAAATCGCTTGATTTAACTACATTCTTCTGCACTTAGTTTGTAGTGATTGTATGTCACCCCTCACTTCTACAATTGACTAATTTCATTTTTGTTTTCTACTTTGTCATTTTCTTGATAGTTTGTAGCAGTTCATCAATTACATTTGTTTCTCCATCTTGAATCTGTTGGACTACACAACTTTTCATATGAGCTTCTAGTAGAAGCAATCTTACTCCATTAATAGCAGATTCCACACTCATAAACTGGTGTAGAATATCATCACAATAGACATCATTATCAATCATTTTTGTGATTCCTCGAATCTGACCTTCAATCCGGTTCATTCGTTTCACCATTTGAATTTTTGTTTCATATGAATGATGAGCCATTCTGGAATGATTCTTTTCTTTATCCATATACTATACCCCCCTACCCTATATACAGTAACTCTGATTATAATTTTTGTCAACTCTAAAAACTGACTTCAATAGGAATGTTTTATCACATAGTAAACACATTATACGCCACATCAGCAGCAATCGTTTTGGCATAAATAATACTGCTCTCTGATTCTCATCCATTGCTATTTATTTTTTGGTCTCTTCTTTTTTTATATTTTTCTGAAGTACAGCTCCAGTACTTAGCCTCGCTTATTGGTCTGGGAATAATCTGGCAAAAGTGGCTTGACTGGCTGACGCTGTAAAGTTTCAGACCTGTGCTCCTTCGTTGAATGAGGTATTCCGTCCACGCAAGCCATTTTTTATATTGGGTTTTCATTTCATCCACTATCTTCTCAAAGTTTGGAATAAGAAATATAGGAGAGTGTGTATACACTCGTGGCTGTTGAAAAGGCCACATAAATAACCAATAGAGCAGCACTTTGTTAAATTGATGTGCTTTGTGTTGATTCGGTTGAAGTTTTATTACCCATTCTTGTAAGAGTTAATTAAATCGCAAGATTTTAACCATCCCCCAGGAACTACAAAGAGGATAAATGGTCTCTACAGGCTACTAAGGATTGAAATTCTAGTTTTCTTCCTCTCCTAGATGCTAGAGGTAATGATGGATGTGGTCTAAAAATTGGAGGGAATCCTAGAGAATAGGATTTGCTGCTATGAGAAGAAGGGAGTAGCCCTCATTTGCAAAAATGATGCATCATATACCTCATACAATAGCTTTTCTCTTTACTTGTTTAATACCCATTCTATTAGTATTTTAAAAAAAAGAAGGAGTGAGAGATGTAGGCAACAGAACATATTAGGTTTTAGATCAAGGTGTAGGTTTCTATTGAGTTTCTCTTCCTCTTTTTTACCAAAAGGAGACCATTATGAACCACAACCATCCGGACTCTTCTCAAATGGATCATACTCAACACGACCATCATGCAATGATGGTTCAAGATTTCAAACGACGATTCTTCATATCATTAGTTCTTACCATACCAGTACTCTTGCTCTCTCCTATGATACACTCGTTCATGGGAGTCGACTGGAGCTTTCCTGGATCTGCATACATCCTATTTGCACTCTCTAGCGTTCTTTTCTTCTATGGAGGAAAACCTTTCCTCACTGGAGCAAGAGACGAACTGAAAGAGCGCTCTCCTGCTATGATGACTCTCATTGCGTTTGCCATCTCCATCGCCTACATATACAGCACAGCTGCAGTATTTGTCCTTAAAGGAAATGATTTTTTCTGGGAATTAGCAACCTTGGTATCCATAATGCTTCTTGGACACTGGATAGAGATGAAGTCAGTTATGGGAGCATCTCGAGCCCTAGACGAACTGATCAAACTTTTACCAGAAGAAGCCCACCTCATCCAAAAAGATGGCACCACCAAAGACGTTAAGGTCTCAGACCTAAAAGCTGGTGACTCCATACTAGTAAAACCAGGAGAAAAGATTCCCATTGATGGTGAGATCTTTGAAGGAACCTCTGAAATCAACGAAGCTATGATTACAGGCGAATCAGTGCCTGTAGCAAAAACACAAGGCGATGAGGTTATTGGTGGTGCCCTCAATGGTGATGGATTATTGAAGTTTACAGTCAGCAAAGTAGGCGATGACACCTTCCTCTCCCAAGTTAAACGACTTGTAGAGGAAGCCCAGAACTCTAAATCAAAAAACCAGCGACTAGCAGACACTGCAGCAAAATGGCTATTCTATATTGCAGCAAGCTCTGGAACCATTACCTTCATCGCCTGGATGCTCATCCGAGGAGATATTGCATTCGCAATTGAAAGGGCAGTGACTGTCATCATTATTGCCTGCCCTCATGCCCTGGGACTTGCAATACCTCTTGTTACTTCCATGTCTACTAGCATTGCAGCAAAAAATGGGCTTCTCATTAGAAATCGACTGGCCTTCGAAGAAGCGAGGAACCTCAATGCCATCGTCTTTGACAAAACGGGAACCCTCACCAAAGGAGAGTTTGGAGTAACTGACATGTACCCCATCGACCACACAGAAAAGGAATTGCTTACCATAGCCTACTCGGTAGAATCAAACAGTGAGCATCCGATAGCTCAAGGCATCGTACGAAAGGGCAAAGAACTTTCTATCAAAGCCAAAAAAGTCACCGACTTCAAAAGCCTTCCAGGAAAAGGGCTAGAGGCGATCATTAACAATAAACAGATCAATGTAGTTAGTCCTGGATTTATGCGCTCTGAAAAGATCTCGTTTGACGAAGACACTTATGAAGTATTTGCAAAACAAGGCAAAACTGTTGTTTTTATAGTAGAGGACAACATACTCCTAGGCTTTATTGCCTTAGCTGATCAAGTGCATGAACATGCAGAGCAAGCCATCAAGAAAATACAATCGATTGGTATTGAAACTATTATGCTCACTGGAGATAACCAAAGGGTAGCCTCATATGTGGGAAAGAAATTGGGTATCGACACCATCATTGCTGAAGTGCTCCCCCAGGACAAATCAGAGAAGATTAAAAACCTGATGAAGGATGGTAAAAGAGTTGCCATGATTGGCGACGGAGTAAACGATGCCCCTTCCCTAGCCGCTGCAGATCTCGGCATTGCCATAGGAGCCGGAACTGATGTAGCCATAGAGACAGCCGACATCATTCTGGTAAAGAGCGACCCCTTAGACATAGTGAACTTGCTCAAGCTAGCCAAGGCGACCTACAGGAAGATTGTACAGAACCTCTTTTGGGCTACAGCATATAATGCCATAGCTCTCCCTTTGGCTGCAGGAGTGCTATACAACCAAGGAATCCTCATTAGCCCAGCTCTGGGAGCTGCCCTAATGTCTTTAAGCACCATCATAGTGGCCATCAATGCGAAGTTGTTGAAAATAAAGAAAGATTAATAGGAAGAGACGCAGTCTTACCACTTTAGTATAATAAAGAAAAACCACCAGAAATTCTGGTGGTTAATTATAGCAGGGACAGGACTCGAACCTGCGACCTCCGGGTTATGAGCCCGACGAGCTGCCAACTGCTCTACCCTGCGCCGACAAGAACAGATACTAATGATGTTACTCAAAAGAGTCAACAGGTAATGTGATTAATTATATAAATAATCACATATGAGACAATATGACACACGTATAGTGGTTATTGTTGTACTTCCCAATACCGTTGGGTCAATACTAGTCATTCGTACGGGTTGTTACGATGTACTGTGTCAAAAAGACTCACTCTTGTGTTATTACAAGGTTTCCTTTAAAGAATACTTTTTTGGTTATTCAAGAAATATCTATATAAGTATATACAATGTATATAAATAAAATATAATAAAAAAATAAGCGTAAAGTTGGCACGCTTGTTGCATATAGTTTAGTGTCCAGTTAAAAAGGACATAGCAGAACAACCAATATTATACGGAGGTGTAATTATGAAATACATCGTAACAAGAAATCCACAGGCTACTAGTAACTCAGTAGGGAATCTCGACAGCTTATTTAATAGCATCTGGAACAACTGGGGAATGCCTTCAAGCAAAGCACCATCAGTAGACATCTGGGAAGATGATAAAGCATACATGATTGAAGCAGAGCTTCCAGGCTACAGCGAGAAAGAAGTGCATGTGAATGTTGAAAAGCATGTTCTCAAGATTGCATCAATGAGTGAAGTTGAAAATGAAGAGAAGAATGAGAAAGAAGAAAAGGTATCACCAAATTATCTCATCAGAGAGAGATACAGCTCAGCTTTCGAAAGATCATTCACTCTTCCAGAAGGGGTAGATGAAGAGAACATTACAGGAGAATTTAAGAACGGAGTTCTTACCCTCACTGTTCCTAAACTCCCAGCTAAGCAACCAAAAAAGATTGATGTAAAAATAGCATAGACAAATCCTACGTACTGTGTGCATCAACGTAAATAATTAGGGTGTCAATTTGACACCCTATTATTATTTTAATTTTATAGCATGAATACCCAAATAGTATGAAAAGTCATGTTTTATCAATGCATTCTTATTGTTTACATGATAAACAGGAGTCGTTCCTGTTTGGGACAATTTATCCTATGCTAAAAGCATAATTATTAGTATACTTATGATTATAGTGCAACAAGTTTTCTATTAAACAAAGGAGGAAATATGGCCTATACAGAACCTTATGAAGCCCTAGATGAAAAAACAAGGGATATTTCAAGAGCAATTACATCACTACGAGAAGAGCTAGAAGCTATTGATTGGTATAACCAACGCGTTGCTACAAGTCAAAACCAATCCTTAAAAGAGATAATGGCTCACAACAGAGATGAAGAAATTGAACACGCTGCAATGACACTTGAGTGGTTGCGACGAAACATGGATTCATGGGATGAAGAGCTAAAAACGTATTTATTTACAAATGGATCTCTCATTGAAGCAGAGACTGGAGATGCATCAGCATCTGATTCATCTTCTTCATCATCATTATCAATTGGTAGTTTAAAAGATTAACAGTTGGAGGAAATAATACTATATGGATATGTTAAAAAAAGAACTTGCTCCTTTAAGTACTAAAGTGTGGCAAGAGATAGAAAATAGAGCTGGCCAAATATTGAGAACTCGTTTAGCTGGTAGAAAAGCTATTCGTGTTGTTGGTCCTATGGGATGGAATTACACAAGCGTCACAGAAGGGCGCCTAGACCTAGTGGGTGACAGTGGGGATGTAAAGACAGGTGTATATAGATCAACACCGCTCACTGAAGCACGCGTTCGTTTTAGCCTCAATCGATGGGAAATGGATAACCTCAATAGAGGAGCGAGAGACATAGATCTTACAAGTCTTGAGTCTGCTGTAGAAAAAATTGCTGATTTTGAAGAAAATGCAATTTATAATGGATTCAAAGCAGGTGGAATTGTCGGCCTTAAAGAATCTGCAGCCCACAAACCAATCGCGTTTGGAAAAGATTCTTCAAGTATTATGCAAGCTATTACAAATGCAGTATTACTATTACAACAAGAAAGCGTTGACTCCCCATATGCTCTCATTGTAGGACCAAAAGCCTACCTAGCTATGAGTAAGGAAGTTCAAGGTATTCCACTTGTTGAAAGAATTGAAAGATTGATCAAAGGAAAAGTTATTCAGTCTCTTACACTAGAAGGTGCGTACCTTGTTCCATACGATAATGAAAATTTAGAACTTGTTGTTGGACAGGACTTTGCTATTGGATATGAAACACACGACAATAAAGAAGTAACTCTGTTTATTACAGAATCATTCATCTTCCGTGTACTCGATCCTAACATGATTGTTCCTTTCTCTAACTAACAAAAATAATTGCATATAAAAGAGCACACCTTTGCATTGAGGTGTGCTTTTATGTTCTTGATTGTAAATCATTTAATTGATACATTCACACCATGCAAAACATAAAAGAAAACAAGATGGGTGTGAAGCCTGTTTCCTCTCTCCTCTTTTCAATGGGAATTCCCATCATGCTCTCTATGATGGTTCAAGCTTTATATAACATTGTTGACTCAATTTTTATCTCTCGTATAGGAGAGACAGCATTAACTGCAGTTTCTCTTGCATTCCCCATACAAATTATTATGATTAGTGTTGGTATTGGCACAAGTATTGGAGTAAATGCCCTTCTTTCACGTCGACTTGGAGAAAAAAGACCCGATTTAGCAAGTAATGTAGCTATGCATGGGTTATTTCTTGTGTTGGTGATTTCAGCTCTTATGGCAATCTTTGGAGCGACCCTCCCTTTCTGGTTCATTAAAATTTTCACATTAGATGAAGCTATTATTTCTATGGGAAATTCATATCTCTTCATTATTACTGTTTTCTCCATTGGACTTTTTGGACAGTTAATTCTTGAAAGAATTATGCAGAGCACGGGAGACACCATCCACCCGATGATCACTCAAGCAACAGGTGCTATCATAAATATCATATTAGACCCAATTCTTATCTTTGGGTATTTTGGCCTCCCTGCAATGGGCGTAAAGGGTGCCGCAATTGCAACCATCATTGGTCAATTCTGTGGATTAGGGTTAGGATTTATTTTCCTTTTTACAAAGATTCATGATATAAAAATTGATTTTAGAAAGTTTAAAATTCGTAAAGAGACAATTATAGGAATATTTCAAGTAGGATTTCCTTCAATCATCATGCAATCAATTGGGTCTGTAATGACTATTGGAATGAACTCTATTTTAATTGGGTTTAGTGCAACAGCTGTTGCAGTCTTTGGTGTCTATTTTAGACTACAGTCTCTTATCTTTATGCCAATATTTGGTCTTTCTACTGCGATGATTAGTATTGTAGCGTTTAACTATGGGGCAAGAAATAAAAAGAGAATCACCGCAACAATAAAACTTACTCTTCTTATCGCATTTACTATTATGAGCCTCGGAACTGCTCTTTTCCAATTCTTTCCAGTGGCGCTTTTAAAGATGTTCAATGCATCGGGGGATATGCTTACTATTGGGATTAAAGCACTAAGGACTATTAGTTTTGCTTTCCCTTTTGCTGGGATTGCGATTGTGTTGAGTGTCTCATTTCAAGCACTAGGAAAAGGGTTTTATTCGATGATGATGTCTATTGTGAGGCAACTTGTTGTCTTACTCCCTGCAGCCTATCTCCTTAGTCTTACAGGCGATGTAGGAAATACATGGTACTCATTCTTGATAGCAGAAGGAGTCTCAATTATCATGGCCCTTATGTTGTATTCTCACATATATAAGACAAAAATTAGTATAATTGAAACTCCGATCGGTAGAACAAGCGAGTAATTAATCAGTAAATAAAATGAGGGCTATGAAAACTAACGGATCTTTCTTCTCATTTCTAATAGCATGGCCTTCTCCATTTCCTGTTATCACAAGGTCTCCAGAGGTGACTGTTTTGTCCCCATCTTTTTCGCTTACCACCCCTTCACCACTTACAATGAGGTAATATTCAACCTCATTATGATGTTCATGAAATCCAATAGAATTTCCTTCTTCAATAGTAATTGTTCCAAAAAGGCGTCCATGGGGGAGTTCTTCAGGATTTACATGGTGAACAGTAGCACAATCTCCTACTCCACCTCTCATATTCTTACTCTCTACTTTCATCTCTTTAAAGCGTTTAATCATATTGCCTCCTATGTGTGTCTTATTTTTATAGGATTCATTATACACTCTCAGGGGTAGGAATACAGCTATAAATCATTGTATAACAGAAGGAACTTTGGTAATATTGTACTATCGCATTAATACAGAGAGCGTTAGACATCATAGGGTAAGATTTTTGGGTGTAGTAACATACGCACATTACTAGGAGGTTGTAGTGTTTACGATTCTTAACAAAAAAAGGTTATCGAAAGAAGTATTTCAGATGGAGATTGATGCTCCTAGAATTGCAAAACACCGTAAAGCTGGTCAATTTATTATCTTACAGCATGGTGGAGACCTCGCTGAGAGAATTCCTCTTACTATAGCAGATGGAGACCCTGAAAAAGGTTCTATCACCATAGTCTTTCAAGCAGTGGGAGAGGCAACTCACCATTTTGCAGCAATGGAAGTAGGGGATTCTTTTGAGAACATCCTAGGACCTTTAGGGCAACCTACTCATATTGAAAACTTTGGCCGTGTTGTATGTGTCGGTGGAGGTGTTGGAGTTGCTCCTATGCATCCTATTGCTCAAGCACTTAAAAAAGCTGGAAATCATCTCACTGTTATCATGGGAGCGAGAAACAAAGACCTCATTATTCTTGAACAAGAGATGAAGAATCTTGCAGATGAACTTATTGTTGTGACTGATGATGGGTCCTATGGAAGGAAAGCATTAGTTACTGAACCATTAAAAGAGCTCATTCAAAAAGGTGATGTCGATTTAGTTGTAGCGATAGGTCCTCCTATAATGATGAAGTTTTGTACCCTTACAACCAAAGAGTTTAACGTTCCAACCGTTGTATCACTCAACACCATTATGATTGATGGAACTGGAATGTGCGGTGGATGTAGAGTAAGTATTAACGGGGAGACAAAATTTGTGTGTGTAGATGGACCAGAGTTTGATGCTTTTAGTGTCGACTGGGACAATCTTCTATTGAGATTAGGTACATTTAAACCACAAGAAGGTGAAGCACATCATCGCTGCCATGTTGGCATGCATATAAAAGAGGGAGACGCTTAATGGAAACGCATCTTAGTTATGAAGAACTCGATAATAAAGCAAAAAATATCCTCTCTAGCCTCGACATACCCAATTTAAAACTAAAAGATAGACTCTCGATTCCAGATCAAGAGATGCCAGCACAACTTGCCTCAGATCGTGTATGTAATATGGGCGAAGTTGCAATTGGGTACTCCGAGGCTCAAGTAAAAGTTGAATCTCTTCGGTGCCTTCAATGTAAAAATGCTCCTTGTATAAAAGGGTGCCCTGTCGGTATCGATATCCCTCGTTTCATTGATGCTGCAGCTCGTGGAGACTTTGCATCCTCTGTTGCTGTTATTAAAGAGGCTTCAATGCTTCCTGCAATCTGTGGAAGAGTGTGTCCTCAAGAGAGCCAATGCCAGCTTACCTGTACCGTCGGAAAATCATTAAAAAGTATAGACAAGGCTGTCAATATTGGCCGCATTGAGCGGTATGTTGCTGATTGGGAAGCAAGTCACAATGCACGAGTAGAACAACATGTTGCCCCTCCAACAGGGAAGAAAGTTGGTGTGGTTGGAAGTGGACCTGCTGGAATGACAGCGGCTGCTGACTTGCGCCGTGCTGGGCATGAAGTTGTTATGTTTGAAGCACTACACAAAGCAGGTGGTGTCTTAGTGTATGGAATTCCAGAGTTTAGACTTCCAAAAAGCATTGTTGAAAGTGAATTCAACGTCCTAAGGGAAATGGGAGTTCGGATAGAAAAAAACTTCCTTGTTGGAAGAACTCAATTAATACAAGAACTTTTCGATGATGAAGGATTTGACGCTCTGTTTCTTGGAACAGGGGCAGGACTGCCAAGGTTTATGAATATCCCTGGAGAAAACTTCGTCGGGGTTTTTAGTGCTAATGAATACCTTACGAGAAGTAATCTCATGAAAGCCTATAAGAAGAATGTTGCGGGGACTCCTTTATATGGATCAAAAAAAGTCGCAGTCTTTGGTGGTGGAAACGTTGCTATGGACTCTGCAAGAACAGCTTTACGTCTCGGATCTGCTGAAGTTACTGTGGTGTATAGACGAACACAGGAAGAGATGCCTGCACGAAAAGAAGAGATTCTTCATGCTATGGAGGAGGGCATAAAGTTTTTATTCCTCCATTCTCCACGACGCATAGTTGCAAAGGAAAGTGGAAGAGTGAACGGCGTTGAACTTATTACCTGTGAATTAGGTGAAGTAGACTCCTCTGGTAGAAGAAGACCAGTAGAAATTGCTGGTAGTGAAAAAATTCATGATTTTGACACAGTAATCATAGCTATTGGAAATGATTCAAACCCTCTTATTGAAAGAACCACAAAGGGCCTTGAAGTAAATAAATGGGGGAATATTATCGTAGATGAGGAAACTTGTGCAACAAGTATGAGAGGGGTATACGCAGGAGGAGACATCGTTTTAGGAGCTGCAACAGTCATTCTTGCGATGGGACAAGGGCGAAAAGCCGCCTCTGCAATGAATGCCTCTCTTAAGGATGTGGAGGCATAAGTGACCCAAATGAGTGATAACGGTACCCTTATTTGTCATGTCCACAGTATAGATAAGGTACCTGCAATTAATGAAGTAATCGATAAATGCTCTGTTTTTTCTACACTAGAAGATATCGACAAGTTTAAAAATGCAGTTATCCAACGAGAGGCTATTGAGACTACTGGAATTGGCCATGGCATAGCAATTGCTCATGGCAAGGTACATGACCTCACTGAAGTGAAAGTAGGACTTGGCCTAAGTGAATGTGGGATAGAATACTACGCAAAAGATGGCAAACCAGTTCATTTCCTTTTTGTAATAGCTTCAAGCCCCACTAAACAATTTGAATATATCAGAACCTTAAGTACACTCCTCAGAACAGTTCGCTCTCCAAAAGTGAGAGAAGAGTTGTTATCTCTTGATGAGTACTACACATGTGATCCTTTTCATCAAGCAGCATCTCTTGCAGGAGATATAGCAATGAGAAGCTTTGTTTCTCGCTATTTCTCATGGCTATGGGAAAGCGAGCTCACCCAATAATTCTTTTATCAGTAATTATGCAGTCAACTCTTTCATCCCACCTATCTGTTGGGATAGTCTTGAGAAGTTGAACATCAAAACAAAGACCCATCACAGTAAGATGATCCTTAAAGCTTTTAATAAATCTGTCATAGAACCCTTTTGATCGTCCAAGTCTCTCTTTAGAAAGTGAGAATGCAAGACCTGGAACAATGAGAAGTATGTTAGAATATTCATTTATTTTTATAGAAGGTGTCTCAATAATAGGTTCCATTGAGCCAAAAGCACTTTTAGTAAGTCTCTCTTTGTAATCTTTATCAATGAGGTGAAACTCTAACACATCATTATTAATAACCGGAAGTGCTATGTTTTTACCTAATAAAAGAGAGCCCTCAATGATTGCGGTAGTATCAACTTCACGTAAAAGCGGGTAATAGATTAATACCAATGTTGATGCTACGTAATCTTTATGTTCTAAAACTTTCTTAATGATTAGAGAAGAAAGTTTATTCTTTTCGCTAAGTGGAATGTGTTTAAGTTCATTCCTCATAGAATTTCTTATACAATCTTTTGCTTCTACATTATTCATAGTGTTAAGTATAATATGATGATCAAAAAAGTGGCAACAAGAAGTACAAAAAGGTCTTTTTTCCTAACTCGTATAAACTCCCTTTCTCTATCTGGATCAAACAATCTTGCTTTAAGGGCAAGTTCGAGGTGTTCTACTTTAATAAACGTGATAGCAAATAGGGCACTTACATATTCAACAACATTTCTTATTACATGGCGATTCATCTTTTGACCTCGTGCTTTTCTTGCTGTTCGCAGTTCACTAGCACTGTCAAAAAAGAGGGGAATCATATGAAGAGTAAGTTCTATCGTAGTTGCTATACGATAGCCTAGTTTAGGAGAAATAATAGATAAAAATGATCCAATAGTGCTTGCTATGTCATTAAAAGCAGTTGTGTCAATAAGAATAACACTTACCATAATCATGGAAATGAATGCTAAAGTGATCTGTATTGTGCCTACTATATTTTCACTTGAGATGTAGTGAGAGATGCTGATAACAGATAAGAGAAAGAAGAAGTAGATTCCTTCTTTTGCATAATTTCTTAATGGAACTTTAATAAGAATAAGCAATAAAAAAAGAGTGACAGCTATTGAGGACGTAAAGATGATTGAACTTTTTATTATGAGTGATGAGATCACAAGGGTAAGGATAATTTTCGTGATAGGAGCAAGGTTGTGAAGGGGAGTGTCGATATCTCTATAATGAAAGATATTCACATTTTTCTCCAAGTGAGTTCTTCAAAACCTATTGGTTTGTTATTTATGGTGGGGATGTGTATTCCATTATTTTCTGCTTGTGTAAGAGTCTCTTTTGTTTTTCCAAATGCCACAACCTCTCCTTTATCTAAGATAAGAAGTGAATCACAGTGGTACGCTATTTTCTCTATTTCATGAGTTGCGATGATAATCGTTGCACCCTCTTTTTGTAATGTAACAATTGAATCAATTACTTGAATAATTCCAGGGTAATCGAGGTTTGCAAATGGTTCATCTAAGAAGATTATCCTTGGTTTCATTACAAGGACCCCCCCAAGAGCAACTCTTCTTTTTTCTCCACCACTAAGGTTCATTGGATTTTTGTGAAGGAGAGATGAGATCGATAAGAGGGAAGCGACTTCTTCTATTCTCGATTCACTTTCATCTTTTTTTATTCCAATATTATTAAGACCAAACATGAGATCTTTATAGACAGTTTGTCCAACGATTTGTGTATCAGTGTCCTGAAACACAAGGGCAATATCTTTATTTCTTATCTTTGGTTTCCTAGAGAGGTCTATTCCATCGAGAAAAATAGATCCCCCGTCAATAGGGATAAGTCCTTTCAAACCTCGTAAGAGTACTGACTTGCCAGACCCATTTTTTCCACATAGAAGGAGAGTGTTCCCCTTTGCTATCGAAAAACTCACCTCTTTGACTATTTCTTTGTTGCCACCTAATGAGATGTTTAGATTTTCTACAGATAACATATTATTCTTCACTATATGCAAAATACTCCCTAATTTTTATAAAAAAGATATTCGTTAAAAGGGTAACAACTACAATCTTCAGAATATCACCTGGAATGAAGGGGATAGCACCTATAGTAAATGCTTTTACCCACGTAACATCTAGATTAAATTTAAGGAAAGGGATTCCTATTGCATATTCTGCTATTGTTGCTATAAACAAACCACTTATAATAATTATT
>CAYZUR010000002.1:0-19106 GCA_964481535.1 uncultured Spirochaetaceae bacterium
TAATTGTTCCTTTGTAAAGGTCAAAATGAATTAGTTTTGAATTTATTATTTCTATAAATTTCAGATGGAGCCATTATGATCTCGAAGCGTACACCACTCAGTAGCGACGATGTTTAAAAAATGAATGAAAAATTGATACTTCGCTATATACATCAAAATGATGGCATCTCACAATCACAAATCGTACAACTTACCGGACTCAAAGCTCCAACCGTATTACGCATCTTTTCAATTCTTGAAAATAGTGGACTCATTAAAATTAAAAAAAACCATCAAGTTGAGAATAGTAGTGAGAAAAAAGGGAGAAAACCTGTTTTTTATAGAGTAAATCCAACAGCACAATACATCGTGGGTGTTGAATTTTGGTCTCAAACAGCATGTGTGCTCATTGTCGATTTTGCAAAAAACCCCGTTTATTCTCTAAAAATATGCCTAAGAGAGGGAGAAAATGCAGATGAAGTATATGCAGAATTAGAAAATCTCATCACACAGGCAATAGTTGACTCAAAAATCGATAAAGATAAGATAATCGGTATAGGAGTCGGGGCTCCTGGACAAGTAAATATGGAAACTGGAGAAATTATTAATTATCGCAAAATTCAAGGATTTACCGCCTACCCTCTTGGTGAAAAACTAAGAAATAATTTTACCGTTCCAATCTTTGTTACAAATAATGCAGGGGTAATTGCAATGAATGCATATAGACAAGGACTTGCACAGAATTCAGAAGCATTATTCACCTACCTTATTAGACGAGGAGTTGGAGGTGCATTTATACATCAAGGAAAATTGTTTTCAGTTTTAGGAAAAACGGCATTTGAAGTAGGCCACACAATTACCGACATAGATGGAAAACCTTGCTACTGTGGATCTTCTGGATGCCTTGAATCCTACGTCTCTGAATCAGCTATCCTTGAATATGTACAAGATGCAGGATACCAATTCTCAGAAATTGAAGAAGTTGAGCAAGAGTTAGTCAAAGGAAACAAAAATCTAGAACAAAAAGTTGCAGAATGTGGAAAGCATCTTGCTGTAAGTGCAAAAAATATCCTTAGAATTATTTCACCAAATGGGTTTTTAGTTATTACTAGATTTCGAGAGATTTCACGTATTTTTGCTAAAGAAATAGAAATGGCAATCCAAAAAGATATTCCAGAAAATAAGGTCAACGTATATTTCGATGAATACCACTCCCTTGAAGCTGGTTTAGGAGCATGTGACCTTATTTTTGATGACTATTTTTTACTCTCCTAAAGAGAAAACTCTTTTTATCTAATTCTGGACAAATGGTTGCCCCCTGTGATATAGTTACTTATACAAAGTAAGTAATTATATCACAGGGGGATTCTATGGATCAGACAACACTAGAGATAGAAATCGGGAATATTGTAGAAAAAGCAAGAAAAGCTCAAAGCTTGGTAGCACATTACACCCAAGAACAAATAGATGACGTATGTATTGCAATTGGCTGGGAAGTCTATAACGACGACAATATTAAAATTCTTGCCGAAATGGCTGTGAGTGAAACTGGAATGGGCAATGTGAAAGATAAAATTGCTAAACACAAAGGCAAAGTCTTAGGAGTACTCAAAGATGTAAAAGGGGCTCTCTCTACTGGACTCATTGAAAGAGATGAAGCAAAAGGGATTGAAAAATATGCCAAACCTGTAGGAGTTGTTGGAGCATTAACTCCAGTGACAAACCCAACAGCAACTCCAGCAAGCAATGCAATATCTATTCTCAAAGGACGTAATGCAGTAATTTTTGCTCCTCACCCTACCTCTAAAAACTCCTCTCATCTCGCTGTTGAAATGATGCGAAATGGGTTAGAAAAAGTTGGTGCCCCAAAAGATCTTATTCAAATAATAACAGACCCCTCAATTGCTAAAACTGCTGAACTCATGAAACAAGTAGACCTCGTTCTTGCTACAGGGGGAGGGGCTATGGTAAAAGCTGCCTACTCAAGTGGAACCCCCTCCTATGGAGTAGGGCCTGGCAATTCAGTTCAAATCATAGCAGAAGATGCTGACATACAAGACGCAACTTCAAAAATAGTATTAAGTAAATGTTTTGATAACGCAACTTCCTGCTCTTCAGAAAACTCCATAATCATACAATCGTCTATATATACCCAAGTACTTACCCTCTTTAAAGAAAAAGGTGCTTATGTGTGTGAAGGAAAAGAGAGAGTGCAGTTAGAAGAGTGGATGTGGGTAGTAAACAAACATGGATACAGAAGTATTAATCCTAAAATCATCGCAAAAAGTGCTACAGAGATTGCAAAAGGGGCCAACATAGAAGTTCCACCCCTCTGTAAGATGCTCATAGTTGAAGGAAAAGCAGCAATTACAGAAGATCGTTTTGCCCTTGAAAAACTCTCTCCAGTCCTCACCATCTACAAGTACGAGACTTTTGAAGATGCCTATAGAATATTAACTGAGCTCACAGACAACTGTGGTACAGGTCACTCCTGTGGAATTCATACCTTCACTGACTCATACGTAACTCTCCTAGGGGAGAAGATGAACACAAGTCGAATTGTGGTAAACCAACCTCAAGCTCCTGCAAATGGCGGAAATTTCTTTAATGGAATGCCGTCTACTGTCACGTTGGGATGTGGAACATGGGGAGGCAATATTACCACAGAGAATATCAACTACAAACATTTTCTTAATATTACATGGGTCTCCCGTCTTATCACACCAGTAAAACCAACGGATGATGAAATGTTTGGCTCATACCTTAAAAAGATTGGAGTAAAGAGCTAATGAAATTATTTGAATACCAAGCAAAACAAATATTCAGTGAATATAACATTCCTATTCCCTCTTCTACACTTTGCGAAAGTGTGGAAGAAGTAGTTGAAGCAGCTAATCCCCTCACCTACCCTGTTGTCCTTAAATCTCAAGTATTAATGGGAGGGCGAGGAAAGTTAGGATTAATCCCCATTGTTCATAATGAAAAAAAATGTAAAGAAGAAGCTACTCGACTCTTTTCAAGTAATTATGGGGTAAAACGCATCCTTGTCGAACAAGCTATCGACATTGAAAGTGAACTCTACCTCTCAATAACAATTGATCCCGTCGATGCAAAAGGGGTGATCCTTATAAGTAAAGAAGGAGGAGTTGAGATTGAAACTCTTGCCAAGGAAGAAGCATCAAAAATCATGAGTGAACCGTTTGATTTAACAAGCGGGTTACAGAATTTTCAAATCTCTGAACTCTCCTACCGTCTAGGTCTCACTAAAGAACTCACAAAATCTCTTTCATCTATTATAAGAAATCTTTACAACATATTCATTCAAGTGGATGCTGAATTAGTTGAAATCAATCCTCTATTTATTACAGAACAAGGGAAGATGATAGCAGGAGATGGGAAAGTAGTAATTGATGAAAACTCAATGCAGAGGCAAACCCGTTTCACTCGTACCAGAGAGTTCTATGAAAGTGATATGGAATATGAAGCTGCCCTCCAAGGTATTCCCTACCTACAGTTCGATGGTGACATTAGCCTGATGTGCGCAGGAGCTGGGTTAACCACAACCGTATTTGATCTTATCAATTATGAAGGGGGTAGTGTTGCTAACTACCTCGAATTCGGTGGACCTAACTACCGTAAAGCATATGAAGCGATGGAGCTCTGTTTACGAAACACCTCTAAAGTTATCCTCGTTGTCACTTTTGGAACGATTGCCCGAGCTGATGTAATGGCTCAAGGGATTGTTGATGCCGCTTCCCGTCTCCACCCAGACAGGCCTATCGTTACCTGTATTAGAGGTACAGGAGAAGAAGAAGCTGTTTCTATTTTAAAAGGAGCAGGGTTTACTCCCCTTTTTGACACAGAAGAAGCAGTGAAAGAAGCGGTAAAGATAGCAAAGGGGATAGATACAAAATGAGTATATTTATTGATAAAAACACCAAGGTTCTTGTCCAGGGGATTACGGGCACTGAAGGAAGCTTTTGGACTCGATATATGATTGAATTAGGAACGAATGTTGTTGCAGGGGTCACCCCCGGCAAAGAAGGACAAACGGTAGAAGGATGTCCTGTCTATAATTCAGTAAAAACTGCAGTAGCACACCATGAAGTAACAGCTGCTATGATTTTTGTACCACCCAAGTTTGTTATGGATGCTGTCTTTGAAGCACTCGCTAGTGGGATTAAAAAAATAGTCACTATCGCAGATGGGATTCCCCTTCACGAGATGGTGAAGATCAGAAGTGCAGCCCTCAAAGAACATGCAATGGTCATTGGGGGAAATACTTCTGGAGTAATAAGTCCTGGAGTTGCCATGATGGGAATGTTTCCTCATTGGATTGATAGAGTCTATAAAAGAGGAAGTATTGGAGTAATGACTCGTAGTGGCTCCCTTACAAATGAAGTCACCGCCATGGTAGTGCAAGCTGGTTTTGGTGTGAGTACATTAGTTGGAGTTGGAGGGGACCCAGTCCCAGGAACACGGTTTAATGAACTCCTCTCCCTCTATCAACAAGATGATGAAACAGAGGCGATTGTACTCATTGGAGAACTTGGTGGGAGTATGGAAGAAGAAGTAGCTGAAGCTATGGAATCAGGATTATTCACGAAACCAGTTGTTGCATTTCTTGGAGGAAGAACTGCCCCCAAAGGAAAACGGATGGGCCACGCAGGAGCTATTATCACAGGAGGCAAAGGGTCTGTTGAAGGAAAAATAGCAGCTCTCGAAAGCGCCGGTGGGAAAGTGGCTTCCCGTCCTAGTGAAGTGGGAACTCTTCTTAAAGTACTACTTAAGGAGAAAAATTAATGGCTACTATACACAAAGATAATACAACCATGAAAGGGCTTATCTTTTTTATCATCTCAATTGTAGCGATGTTTGTTATAAAAGAAATCCCTTTATCAGAATCAGTTCGAAATGCAGGAAGTGTTACCCTTACAAAAGAGGGACAGGCTTCATTAAGTGTTCTTATCTTTGCTCTCATCCTCTGGATGACTGAAGCACTCCCTTTCCATATTACAGGATTACTCTCTGTAGTACTCCTTGCTCTTTTTAAAGTAGATACCTATGTTGAAATTGTGAAAGCAGGTTTTGGTAACAACACAGTTACCTTCTTCATAGGAGTTCTTATCCTTTCAGCATTTATTACCACCAGTGGACTTGGAAAGCGAATTGGGGTGTTGATTCTCTCTCGAACAGGGAATTCTACTAAAGCTATTGTGTTTGGTTTTATGATGACAGGGACACTTCTTTCTATGTGGATTACAAACATGGCAGTCGCTGCTATGTTGATGCCTTTAGCTATAGCCATCTTAGAAGAAGAGGAAGTCGAGAAGTTAAAGAGTAACTTTGGAAGGGCTCTTCTGATTGCTTGTGCTTGGGGAGCTATTATTGGAGGTATTGCCACTCCAAGCGGAGCTGGTCCTAATGCTCTTGCAATTGGCTTTCTAAGGGAGATGGCCGGTATTGAGATCAACTTTGCAAAGTGGATGCTCTATGGTGTACCAGCCTCTTTATTGATGGCACCAGTGGCATGGGGAGTTCTTATGGTTTTTTTCAAACCAGAGATGACTCATTTGAAAAAGAGTAAAGAAGACCTTAAGAAAGAATTTGACAACCTTCCTCCAATGCATAGGGAAGAAATTATCACCCTCATTCTCTTTCTTCTTACGGTAATCTTGTGGTTAAGTTCCCCATTTCTTAAAAAAATGCTCGGAATTTCGATCCCAATTTCAATGCCAGTCCTATTCACTTCTTGTCTATTTTTCATACCAGGAGTAAGTAAAACAGGATGGAAAAAAATTGAACCTCAAATATCTTGGAGTGGGATTATTCTTATAGTCAGTGGGATTTCTGTTGGGATGATGCTCTATACCTCTGGGGCTGCAAGGTGGTTGTCAGTAATTCTCTTATCTAAGATAGGCTCTCTTCCAGGATACCTTATGGTATTCGTTATTGTATTTATCATCTCGATGTTAAAGATAATCTTCTCAAGTAATACCGTAACAGCAACAATTATAATCCCTATTATGATAGAACTTGCTGTTGCCCTTGGTCTTCCAGTCCTCTCTGTCGCCTTACCAGCATCTTTAGTAGCATCCCTCGCTTTTATTCTTGTGACAAGCTCTCCAACAAATGTTATCCCCTACTCAGCTGGCTATTTCAGTATTGCTGATTTTGCAAAGTCTGGCATAGTGATGACATTATTTGGTTCAATTATATTAAGCAGTGTGGTCTATCTCATTGGATCTGCAACAGGAATTTATTAAATAAAGGGGATGTAATGAAAGAACAACAAGATATAGATTTGAGTGAAATGAATAAGAAATATGAGTTCTTAACTTCGCTACTAAAACACCATAATGCCGATTTTCTTCTTATTGAAGGTCAAGAAAACTATTCTTGGCTCACAAGTGGAAGAGGGTTTATCGGTCTAGCTTCGACACAACTCTGTGGGTCTATACTAGTAAGTTATCAAGGACTTGCTCTTATTGCCAATAACATTGAATTAGACAGACTTAGAGTTGAGCAAAAAGCAGATCATCCATTATTTAGTTACTACTCTTTTCCATGGTATGAAAGCGATGGAAAAGATAAGATTTTACAGCACCTCACACAAGGAAAACACATACTGAGTGAAAAAGAAGTAAGTGCAGAATTACAGGCAAAGAGAACTACTTTATCAAAAAATGATATTACTCGATATGAAGAGATATGTATCACCACAGCAATAGAAGTAGAAGAAGCATGTAAAAATCTCTATCAGGGGATGAGTGAATACGAACTTGCTGGAATCCTTTCTCAACGTTTTTGGAAGCACAACCTTGAACCTATCACATTACTTATTGGATTTGACCATCGTGCCCTCACCTACAGGCATCCAGTTCCAGCAGGGGCTCTATTAGATAACTATGCACTCGTAGCCGTGTGTACGAGGCGAGATGGCTTAATAGCCAATGCTACGCGCCTTGTCTCCATTAAGAGTGACCACATCCTCACTACTCGACAAAAGATCTCTAGCGCAGCTGAATCCTTACTTATATCTCAAACAGTTCCAGGTGCTGACTTATTTGATGTCTTCTCAAATCTACAAGATCTTTATACCAATCTTGGTGTAAAAGATGAGTGGCAAAAGCATCATCAAGGGGGAATAACGGGCTTTGTAGCTCGTGAGCTAAAAGCCTCCCCTGATACACACCACATTGTCCGGAGGGGCGAAGTGTATGGATGGAATCCATCTGTGAAGGGAACTAAATCAGAAAACACTATTATTGTTGAAGAGAATCAATCAAGGGTCTTAACTCACACAGGAAATTATCCATACATAGAGCATGTAATAGATAATAAATCCTATCTTTCTGAGGACATTTTAGTTCTTAATCAGTAACATTATTACACCATAAAATACCCCCTTTCTTTGGATACACAATCCAATGAGAGGGGGGTTCATGTAAGTGACTACAGGATGAGTCTCATCCTAATGAATCAAAGAGTTTCTTGTACGCACTTTTTGCCTTGTAGAATACTGGTGGCTCCCCAATAGGAGCTGAGACTGTAACTTCTTGCTTTCCCGTATATGTCTCTTTAGACCAAAGATGAACCCACTGCCCGGCTGGTAGGTATACGTTCCACTCACTTTTATTCTTCTTAATCACTGGAGCAACAAGAAGGTCTTCTCCATAGAGATACTGGTATGGCCATTTCTCTAATTTCTCTATTTCCTTGGGATAATGGAGTTGAACCATTCTCATCGGAGGAATTCCTGTTTGTTGGTATTCATCACTCAGAGCTTCATGATATGGCTTTAACTGTGAGAATATTCTACTCATTCTTGCAACACCATCAATTGTATCATCATCATACGCATGGACATTGCGTTGAGGTCTGTTTCCTTCATGAGTTCTCATTGTCTGAGTGAAGGCAGAAAATTCAATCCATCGTAGTAGAAGTTCAGCAGTTCGTTTTTTCCATAACACTGTGGTGTATCCACCAGTGTCAGAGTGTACATAGGCAACACCCGACATCCCAAGCACTAATGAGGCATTAATTGCTGAAGGAAGTCCATCTTCTTTGGAAAAGTCTACAAGCTGATCTCCTGTCCAAAAAGCTGATAAGTCTTTATGAAAACTAAGGCCACCGGCTCTCATAAAAAACATAATTTCATCAGATTTCCCCATCTCTTCAATAGCTTCCCTATTTATCGTTGTCCAGTCGTTAGGATAATTGTTGTGGTAGATAAGAGGGGATTCACCTGATGAAAGAATTGAGTCTGTTGGGATATATTCACCAAAGTCAGCCATCCAGCCACTTAAACCCACTTCAATCATATGCTTTTTAATGACTTCTTTAAGCCAAGTTCGAGCTTCTTCATTCGTGAAGTCAACAAGCATTCCTGGATCAAAGGGAACATAGACAGGGTATGGTGTTTTATCTTGTTTGTTAACAAAATACCCTTTTTCTTCAGCTTCTTTATAAAGAGGGGTATTCGGTGTAAGGAATGTGTTGATATACCCTAGATACTTTATCCCCTTCTTATTCAGTTTCTGTATGAAAGTGGGAAGATCTGGATAGAGTGATTCATCGTATTGCCAGTTCCACCTGAGTTGTGTTCCAAACTGAGTGGGTCGTATACCTTCCCAGTCTTGGCAAAATATCCCCGCTATGCTCATCTTGTGTTCAATACTCTTGTTGAGTTTTTTCTCAACTAATTTCTTTCCCCCCTGAATTCCAATAATAATGCCATCATAGACCCATGACGGTAGCTTCCTTTGTCTTCCAACAAGAGATGAGAAGGAGGTAAGAGCTTCTTTCATACTTCCTGAGTGTCCAATAATAATGGTCTGGGGAATTCCCCAGGCGTAGTAACTATGAACGTCTTTCTCTTTAAACCCTAATTCACCATAGCCAGTAAAATCACTATAGAAGTATCTACCGTTTGATGAAATCCATGAAGGAACTGCAAAGTTTGTGTGATGCCAAGCGGGCATATGTTTTGTTTTGGAGGCAACAAGGAGGGTGAAGAGGTCTTTACGCCTACCGACTCCGGGTTCACTAATCCAAAGGGGGCGAATAGACCCCCGTAAATCTTGTCGATCAAAGAGTATTCCACTACCATAGATTCTTTCATCTTTATCAGCACATACGTTGATAAAGAATCTATTATATGTGGAGTCTTTCACACTTGGTACAACAATGATTTGATCATTCTTTGTCGTGATGGTAAAAGAGCAGGCATCCTTGTTAAAATTGATAACAATTTTCTTTGCAGTATTCTCTACAATTACGGCTTTTGTGAGAGGAACCATCTTCTTGTTGTTCTCTTGCACATGGAAATTTCCTGATGTGGAAATTATATCTGCATCTCCATGTCCTAATTCTATACAAGGGTGAGTTTTTGTATGCCTTAGTACTTCTTTCCCATTGATGGAGATGGAAAATCCATCACTCACCTCTACAAGTTTCATCATTCAATGACCTCCCAGCCTTTGATCTTAGCAAATATTCTAAATGGTTTCACAAATTCTCCATAGACAACAGATGCATGGTGAGCTATTCCATTGTCTGTGACAATTGATAGCATCTCTTGCACTGTTTTATTGAAGCGAACTTTCATGTAGGTTCCTCTGAGTTCTTTCTCCATAGGAATTACGGTTCCCTGTGCTAAGAATACTCGGTAATTTGTCCTATCTGAATCAAGTCGTAATACTGAGACATCTCCATCTTTGAGAACAAAATCAGCAGTGACTCCTTTACCACCTGCAAAGTAGGTAGAAAGAGATCGAGTACACTTACCATCCCAAAGATTACATGGAGCAACTCCACAATGCCAAAGGAGTGCAGAGTCTTCTTCAAAATCGATTTGAGAGAAGTCAAAGAGATAGGGAGTTTCTCCCCCTACAGCCTTATGAGCTATCATTGAAAGAGATCCTTCAATATCTCCTTCACAGGCGAGAATGGTGTGTTCACTTTGGAGGATAGACATTGCAGCACATGGAGAGATTCCAAATTCAGCAGCAAATTCAGGCCAGCATCGAATTGCAAGGGCATTGAGGTTATTGTTTTTCATAAATGCACCGAGTTTTGCGGTGAGTTCTGCAACTTTTCCTATTTGGAAATCATTTAATTCACTCACATCAAAAATCTCTAGAACTTGTTTTCGTCTTCTATCAATCTCTTCTTGTTCTACCTTATAATTCCACACTTCAGTGATTTCATAGTGGTTTATTAATATCCCCATTTCAGAAAAGACATTCAAATCATAGACTCCAAGATTAAAAAATCCTTTTGCTCTGTATCCAAGTACGCCTAGGTTAGTTCTTTTAAATGCAGCTCCAATACGAACAGCATCAAGCCAATCTGTATCAATAGAACCACCTACATGAACGTGGTATGTTTTGTTTCCACTCTTATAGAGATTTGATGCATTAAGGTTTACTCCACACACTGAATTAAGTCTAATTTTTCCCCCATTGTAAGGGAGTTCTGGTAAGCCCCAAAGGAGAAGTGGGACATGGAGTTTCTTGTCGAGTTCAAGGACGAGATGACCAAGATGGAATGTTCCACTGATTACAACGAGGGCATCAATTTCTTTTGATAAGAAGAATGATCCAGCTGCTTTAGCATCTTCTACTTCTATGATTTGGGTCTCTACTGGTACGAGATCTACCTCTTCAAGCTGTTTCATATCAGCGAGAATATTGTTATAGAGTTCTTGAGCTGCTACATAGTCAAATGTAGTTCTGGCAAGTGAGACAACTCCAAGAGTTATTCTTTGTTTCATACTATTTTTCCTTCCTTATTAAGTGTTATATTTTTGTTCATATCTAATAGCCATATAGATAATGGCCTCATATTCATGGGAGCTCGAAATTCTCTTTTTCCGTTAACAGCAGCTGGTGTTCTAAACTGTAATCCAGAATCTTCATAGATAAGATGCTTTAGCGCTACAGCAACTTCTTCAGATTCTTCCTTCATATCGTAATAATCAAGCATAGCGACAAAAAGCCAAGCAGATCCGAGTAAAACTTCATTTACCTGTAGTTCATCACCCCCATCTCCTTTAAATGAAGTGTTAGCTTTTTCTGCAATAAGAAGTGGTCCGAGTGAACCTTGTTTAAAGTTCAAGAAATTATTCTGGTACACACTTTTTAGATGTTGTGTAATCATGTCTTGAGAAATAAGTGAAAATTCACTTTCAAGTTGAGCACAATGAGCGTAATAGAGCCCAAGAATACTATCGGCCATCGTACACTCACTGTATGTTCCTCTGTCACTTACCTTAAAGAACTCTCCGTTGAAAAGAGTTTCAACATATGCTTTTTCACCTATAGCTAACTTTTCTCTATAGAGGAGAGCATTTTCTGTCTCCCCTACTTCATCAGCCCACGAAGAGAGGGAAGCAAGGGATGCAAGGTAGAGGCCTCCACTAAAAGAGGCGAATCCTTCTATTCCTAGATTGTCCCATGTGGTGTCACCAAATTCATCATGGAATGGGAGTGGTGAAAAGGTGAGTAGCTGCTTTGCAGCTCCTTTAATCGTATTCCATGCTTCTTTGGTGATAATTTGATGAGTCATTTTTAGATATAGATAATAGGTGATGATAAACCCACTGTTGTGGTCTTTCCAGAGGTTAGAATCATCTCTCATCTGATACCCATTTAATTCACACCATGGGTCTTCCATGGGAGACCCCACATCATGTGGTACTTTATGGGGGGTAAGCATCATTCCTTCAACTGCTGTTCGGTAGATAATCCTTTTTCTCATCAATGAGAGGTCAATGCTTTTAAGATAATCGTTCCATACTATATGTGCGGCTTTTTTGTTGAAATAGGTAAGTCCGTACCATGCGTAATACCATAAATCTGATGTGTTGTAATAATAATATCCAACATCATATCCTTCTAAAAGTGCAACATGTTCTCCACTACCAAGAACTGGAGATGAAAAACCTTTTTCTAATTGAACTTTTTCGCCCTCTACCCAGACACTGCCTCCTCCATTCATAAAATAGAGTTCATTTAATAAAACGCTGTTCAGTGGATGCTTGTTAACAAAAAATGTTTGCCAATTATGGATCTCTTCTCGATACTCTTCATAATGGTCAATTCCATATTCTGCTATTCTCTTAGCATTGCGCCCTTTATCACCAAAGCGAGAAGTGTATACTCTCTTCCATATTCTCCCTACACCAAACTTTACTAAAGGGAGATCAAATACTGTGATAAAGCTGAGGCGATCTGATTCATTTCCTTCTATAGTAGTAGAGCGTGTGATGGCGGAACAAAGGGCTTCATCTGGATGAGAGGTCCAAGAAAGCCCTGTAGAGGGTAGAGTTCCACTTTGTCTAAATGAGTGTTCCATATAGGCAATGGTGTGTTCTTGATCTTCACTCTTACGATCTATCATATTTTGTCCAGCTTTAAAGCAGACTTCTCTACTCACTGTTTGTTTCATGGATCCAAAAGAGAGGAGTGCTATCTCCCCTTCCATTTCATCGGTTACAGGCCTCTCTATATTGCGGCTTTGAAGAGCGCCACTATATGGTATTGAATTCAGGGATGTGATCTCTTCTATGTCAAATGCCGTATTTCCTGCATGTGTCTGACTTGGCCAAGATTTATTTGTTCTCTCTACACTTGTGATCTGTTGGACTTTCCACCCAAGAAGATGTGGCATGCAATAGAGAATAGAGAGTTCAAGAGGAATTGATGTAGTGTTTTTTACTGTTGCAGTAATGTACCATAAGGGAAGCGTTTGGGCTTCTGTATTATCTTTTAAGAGGGGTGAAAAGAATTCAAGGATGAGTTCAAATGGTATTTCAGTACCCGCATAATGTTCTGTTGTTACAGGGAAAAGGGAAGAGACCTTTCTCATTCCTTTCCAGCTTTCATCTAATCGAGAATAGCCACTCTTCTTTCCTTGTTTCCAATATACTGACAAAAAAGCGGAATCAATTGTTTCATTAACATGGTATCCATTTTGAAGGTGCCATCTAGAAAAAAAACCTGTAAGATCTCTACTTACTACAGGAGTTCCTATTCCTCCAAGAAACAGTCCAGTAGAGAACCCATCATCATGGCTTCCTTTACGGGGAGAGTAAGGGTGTTCAACAATATGAGAGGTGTGTCCTTGTTCTAGTATGCTTTCATACTTGCTATATTGAGTCCAATAATCCATATTCTTTACCCTTTTACGGCTCCAGCTGTCATTCCTGAAATAATTTTATCATGCATAAACATGTAAACGGCTACAGTTGGTAACATAGTGAGGACTATAGCTGCATACAGTCCTGCATAGTCAGTTCTAAATTGACTTGTGAAGAATCGTATTGCTAGTTGAACTGTTCGTGCACTTCTTGATGAAGTGAGCAAAAGAGCATAGATAAATTCATTCCAGCAGTAGATGAAGCTAAATGTTCCAGCTGTAACGATTCCAGGTTTTGCTAATGGAAACACAATTTTTGAATAGCGTTGCCAAAATGAACATCCATCTATCTCTGCACTATCTTCAAGTTCTTTAGGAATTGATGTCATAAAACTGCTTACAATAAACATTGATATAGGAATGTTGATAGCAGAATATGTCACGATAAGTCCTATGAGTGAGTCATAGAGTCCAAGGCGGGTTATTACGGTGTAATATGGGACCATGAAGGCAATTATTGGAATAAGGACTCCTGCTGTTGAGAAGGTAAAGAATACGCCCCTGAGGGGAAATCTTTCTCTTGCTACTGCAAAGGAGGCAAGGGAGGTAACAAAGAGGTTAAGTATTGTTGCAACGACTGCGACAATAATAGAGTTAAGGAAATAGCGGGAAAGTCCCGATACCGATAATGCACTCACAAAGTTCTCAACCATCCACTTTTGGGGAAGTGAGAAAGGAGAGGTTTCTATTTCAAAGTTTGTCTTAAATGATGAGATGGTAAGCCACAGTAGTGGAAATGTTGCAATGAGTGTATAGGTAAGAAGTACTACCCATTTGCTGATCTTTGCGACATACCCCAATGGGGAGATGTAATTAAGATTTTTATTTTTTTTCATCTGTTATATCTCCTCTTTTATTGAAACGAGTCTGAAGCTGCATCGCTTTTTCCAAACACTCTTTGAAGACCAGTGGTCACTAAAATACCAAGAACTATCATAAGAATTCCTGTTGTAGCAGCAACTCCATAGTGGAATCCTGCCATCTGCCTGTACATATAGAGTCCTAGCACTGGTGTTCTGTTTGCAGGTCCTCCTGCGGTAAGAAGAAATGTGGTTTCAAATTGTCTTAAGGCATACGCAACGGCAAGTGTTCCTGCGGTTACCAATACCCCCCTAATACTAGGGATTGTAATAAATCTCTCTTGCTGCCATACATTAGCTCCATCTATTTTTGAAGCTTCATAGAGGGATGATGGTATACTCATAGCTCCAGCGAGAATAATGACCATAAAATACCCTATATATATTTGATATGAAATAATAACAGCTGGAAGTGCTGTAGCGAGTTCTCCAAGCCAGTTCCTTGCGAGGCTTTCGAGACCTATGATAGTAAGGAAACTGTTGAGTACACCAAACTCAGGGTTGTACATCGCTTTCCAGAGCATTGCGAGAGCAACGAGGGAAATTACATTGGGAAGGAAGAAGAGAGTTCTAAAGGTTTTCCACCCTTTTACTTCTCGAGCAAGTATTAATGCAATTAATGTTGCTAATGGTATTTGCAGCATTGCTGCAGAAAATGCCCATATGAGGTTATTTTTAATTGAGGTTCGAAACACTGTATCGGTAAAAACTTCAATAAAGTTTTTAATTCCAATAAATGAGAGGGGTTCAATTCCATTCCATTTTGTAAAACTCAATACTAATATTGAAAATATTGGGTATACATAAAATGCCAACAATAATACGGTTACTGGCATAATAAAAAGAATGATGTACTTTAGGTTCTTTTTGTTTCTTGTCGAATAATGTGCCATTACCACCCCACTCATGAGTAATCTTATGTGTTAATTCATTGTAATAAGAGGTCTTGATTCTCTTAACACCAAGACCTCTATGATACCACCTATTCATAATTGGATAGATGTACGAATTACCTATTTATCAGCGGCTTCTAGCATTTGAACAAACTCAGCTGGAGTTTTGTCTTCAAGTACCATTGATCCAATTGCTTGTCCAAGTTCATAGACAACGTCTACTGATCTTGATGCTTCCAAATGGTCAATTAAGAATGTTGCTTCATTTCCAAGTCGGATAAATTCTGCTTGGAGTGGATCAACATTGTCTTGTGCTGTGAGTTCAAAGTTAACTGATAAAAGTGATCCTGCTGCAAGTGATACTTTCTTAGCATTTTCAGGTGTTGTGAGATATTTTAAGAACGCAACAACTGCTTCTTTACGTGCAGGGTCATTAGTACTAGCGGCTCCTATAATAGTGTGGAGCCAACCGGTTTGGTGACCAACATAATCGCCAGCTTTAGGTGCTGGGGCTAGTTTGGTACTAGCATATACTGCTGGTGAGTTCTTTTTGATGTTTCCAATATACCAAGGTCCGTTAATGAACATTGCTGTTCTCCCAGCTTGATAATGTCCACCTGCGACTCCAGCATCAGCGCCAATAGCGTCGCTAGTGGTATTACCATCAGTATAAAGTCTTTTTAAGATTGCTGCAGCTTGTGCAAAAGCAGGGTCATCCCAACCTTTATCCCAAATGTTTGGTCCACCAAAACTTCCGAGGAAGTGTGAATACCAAAGCATACTTGTCCATGAGTTTGTTCCACCGGTCATTTGACTTGTAGGAGCAACGCCTATGGCTTTGAGTTTTTCTGTTGCACTCCAGAATTCATCCATCGTTTTGGGGAATGATGCAATTCCGGCTTTCTCAAACAAATCTGAGTTATACCATATTGGAGTAATAGCAATTTCATAAGGAAGAGCTTTTGTAGCACCGTTCATTGTTACAGCATTAAGATTTCCTTGGTTAAATACTTTTCCCCAACCATTTTTCAAATCAGATGAAAAATCCATGAGTAAGTCCCCTGAAAAATATGCTTTTGTTGTAGGATTTAATTTGAAGGTGAAAATATCTGGTACTTGTCGAGCTGCAATTCTGGTTCTGATGGTATCTTCATACCCATCATAATCAGGTTGCGGTTCAATAACTACTTTGATCTCCCCTTGATGAGCAGCATTAAAGCTATTAACAATTTCTTCAATGCTTCCTGCTTTTGAATCCTGACCTACCCATATACATGGCCATCTAAGGACAATCTCTCCATCTTTCTCTTGTGCTCCAGAAGCAAAGACTGAAAGAGAAGAAAGAGCAATTAGTACTACTAAGAATACTATCAAATACTTTTTCATAATGACTCCTTTGTGATAATTTCTATTTACTTTCACTAAGTAAGTTAAACATGTAGGAAGTCAGATGTCAATGAGAAAAAAGGCATCGATGAGGGATTTTCAAGAATTTTATTTATAGAGTTTTTTTCTTGACAACGTAGATTTCTAATGGTTTACTATTACTTACTTAGTGTAAATAAAAAATAGGAGATTAGAACATAAAGAAATTAATTGTGCTACTATTAGTAATGGGAATGGCTTCAACGCTTGCCTTCTCACAGGGTGGTGGGGAAGCCGCAAGCGATGGTGATGATAACTTTTTTGATAAAACAGTTAAAATCATCATTCCTTATGGAGCAGGAGGAACTCACGACGTCGTTGCAAGAAAATTTGCAGAAGTTGGTTCAAAATATACAAACGCTCCAATCGTATGTGTACAGGAAACTGGCGGTGATGGTTTAGTGGCTGGTATCAACTTTACAAAGAAAAAACCTAATGTACGAGAACTTCTTACTACTTCATATGGATTGTGGTATCAGAAAATAGTAAAAGGTGATGCAGTACAACTTGATCTTTCAAAAATTCACCCTGTAGGAACATTCGATGACCGTTCATACCTTCTTTATGTTATGGCAGATTCAAAATACATGACACTTGAAGACTTAATTGCGGAATCTAGAAGCCGAGAAGTTGTTCTTTCAGCTGGTGCTGTAGGTGCTGATGCTCACCTCTGTTTTGGTGGATTAATTAATAAAGCAGGTGGTGATAGCAGAATTGCTTCATATGAAGGTGGTGCTCAACAGATAGCTGCACTCCTTAATGGTGAGGTTGACTGTTTTGTTGGAACTTCTCAAGTTGGGAAACAATATCTTGAAACAGGGAAAGTTCGTGCTATTGCAACATTCAAAGATTTCGATTTTACTGGGTTCAAAGATGAACTAGGTATTGTAGTGCCTAATGTTGCTGATGCTGGATATCCTCAAAGCGCTATCACCGGTGGTGGTATGTTGAGTGTTACAGCCGGGACCAAAGCTTCATATGTTCAAGATGTTGAAGATTTAATTAAAATAGTATGGGCAGACTCTGAATTCTCGGGTTTCACTACTGATATCGGTCTCAATATTTTTGAAAGCTACGGAGACGATCTTGCAAAACATATTGAAAAAGCAGCAGAGAATGCAACCATTTCTGCTCGTTCACTTGGGCTGATTAAATAATATAATCGTATTAAAGCGTTATGTAGAGGGGGAAATATCCCCCTCTACTTATATGAAAAAGCAGGAGTTATAATGAAAGTTAGGACTAATCTTACTGGTGGAATTGTCTTCCTCTCTTTTGGAAGTATTCTTATGTTGTTGCTTGAATCTCAAGTGATTACATATGGAAAGATTCATTTTCTCCAGAGTGCAAAAGTGTCTCCATTTATGGCAGAAATAGTGATGATTGTTGGGGGTCTTTTGTTAATTATTCAAAGTCTTGTATTTAAGAAAGAGAAGATTGTAGAAATCAGGTGGGCAGAACAAAAATATGCAGCTATTGTCATTGGCATATTTGCTCTTTTTGCAACGTTGATTTATTTTATTGGGTTTCTTGTTGGCTCGATAGTGTTTATCGTTCTCATGAGTATCTTTAATAAGAACCGTAACGTTATCCAGATTATCATGCTATGTCTTCTCGCAATCGGTATATACCTACTATTCACGCAGGTATTTTATGTACAGCTACCAACCTTCTGGAGGCGTTAACTATGTTTGAGGTATTTCCTGAAATTGTCGAACAACTTTTTACATTTACTAATCTAATATATGCAGTTGGTGGCGTTATATTAGGTATCATTATTGGAAGTATTCCTGGTTTAACGGTTACTCTTGGAATTATACTACTTCTACCGATGACCTATGGAATGGATGCAATTCCTTCTATTGTGGCTTTACTAGCTATTTACGTTGGTGGTTGTTATGGAGGATCAATAAGCGCAATACTTATCAACACTCCAGGAACGAATTCGGCTTTAGCAACGACCCTTGATGGATATCCTCTTGCAAAAAGTGGGAAATCAAATAAGGCTTTAAGTACGAGTTTATTTGCTTCTTCAGTTGGGGGGTTACTCGGAGCTCTTATTCTTCTTTTCGCAGCTCCTCCTATAGCAGCTGTGGCTATGAAATTTAGGTCTCCGGAATATTTCTCACTTGCATTGTTCGGTCTTACTGTAATAGCGGGTGTTTCTGGCGACAATATTATCAAGGGAATTATTTCTGCCTTTTTTGGAATTTTTATTGCATGCATAGGACTTGAACCTCTTTCTGGGACGTTACGCTATACGTTTAATTCAATTGCTCTCTTTGGTGGAATTAGTCTCCTTCCTGCCCTCATAGGACTTATTGCTTTGGCTCAGGTAATCATAAAGAGTGTTGAAGAAAAGACATTAACTCCTTCTCAAAAGAAATCGGAAAAATACAGAGAAGAATTGGCTGACCCTCCAATTAATAGACGTGAGATCCGTTCGATTATGAAAACAATACTTGTCTCTACAGGAATTGGAACTATTATAGGAGCAATGCCTGGAGCTGGTGGGGGGGTCGCTCAGTTTGTAAGTTATAATGAAGCAAGAAGAACGTCAAAGCATCCTGAAGAGTTTGGAAAAGGGTCTCTTGAAGGGATTGCTGCTGCAGAATCTTCAAATAATACTGTTGTTGGCTCTGCTATGATTCCACTTCTCACACTCGGAATTCCTGGAGATGGTGTGACAGCAATCATGCTTGGTGCTCTCATCTTGCATGGAATGGAACCTGGCCCAAAACTATTT
>CAYZUR010000003.1:0-18475 GCA_964481535.1 uncultured Spirochaetaceae bacterium
CCTGTTGGAAGTACATGCACCATTGTATATCACCAGTACCTCAGGTGGTCTGCCTCTATCGATAGAGAGACAGCTTACTTACTCTTATCAGGTATTATCAGTGATACTGTAATGCTTAAAAGCCCTACAACTACCACTGTTGACCGCGTAGCTGCAGGGAAGTTAGCACTCATTGCTGAAATTGAAGATATTAATCAGTTCGGCGAAGATTTATTCTCTGTTGCTTCTGTCCTCACCCAAGAAAATGAGAAGACGATTATTGAAAGTGATTTTAAGAAGTATGTAGAGTCAAATATTGCATTTGGAATAGGGCAAGTTGAAGTAAACAATTTAGCACAAGTTGAAGAGGTCAAAGAGCGATATATTGCTCAACTTGAAAAAACTAAATTCTTCTATGGACTCGATTGGACAATGCTTCTTATTACCGATGTAAGAAAAGAGGACTCAATATTGCTCTGTAGTACATTTTTAAAGAATGAGAAAGTGCTAATTTATCCTTTAATCAATAGGCAAACGTATTCACTAGATAAAGTTCTCTCTAGAAAGAAACAACTCCTTCCAGAGATTATTCGGGTAATAGAAGAGTATTATTAGATTAGAGAGGACTAATTGAAAGGACTGATGGAATCGATTTAATGCTCTTTACTACTCTCTTAAAATCTTCTTCATTTCCCACTTCCATGGTGAAGCTTCCTACAAGTCTCTCACTTTCTCCATCATCAAGGCGCCCTTCAATGAGGTGCCCACTATACTTTTTAATAGCTCCTTCAATCTCTGCAAATAGGTCTTGGGTAATTCTGCTTATTACTCTAAATCGTCTGGTAAGTTTAGGTTCGGCAGTTTCCCATTCAACCTCAATACTTCTTTCATCAATCTCACTCATGTGTTTAAGGTTTTTACACCCTTTTCGGTGAACAATAATCCCTCTTCCTCTCGAAACATACCCAATAATAGCATCCCCTCTATGGGGGGTGCAGCAAGAGGCAAGAGAAATCATCATATTTTTCTCATCACCCACTTTAAAAGTGAGCCTTGAATTATCGATAACAGATCGGACTATTTCACCAGAATCATTATCAATAACTGGTTCACTCTCAGCTGGTGGAGCGGGTTCAATCCGTTTTTTGGCAATGATATTTTTATCAATAATGAGGGAGTCATCATTTTTGTTAAGCCACGATCTAATCTTTCTCCGTGCATTTGTTGTTTGAGCAAGTCGTAACCAGTTTACATTGGGGTGAGCGTTAGGAGAGGTGAGTATTTCAATTACTTGTGTATTTTTAAGAGGTTGGTTAAGAGGAATAATTGATCCATCTGCTTTTGCTCCAGTAGTTCGGTTTCCTACTTCTGTGTGGATATGATAGGCAAAGTCGAGTGCTGTTGCATTAGCGGGTAATTCTACAATATGACCTTGAGGAGTAAATACGTAGATAGTATCTTTAAGTAATTCTCCTTTGATATCATCAAGGAATGAGTCACTTTGCTCTATTTCATTACTCCATGTTTTTAGTTTATGAAGAATCTTCGTGAATTGTTCACTATCTTTCTTCATCCATGAAGAGCCATCTCCTATTCCAGATTGTGATTTATATACCCAGTGAGCTGCTACACCATATTCAGCTGTTCCATGCATTTCTCTTGTTCTAATTTGTACTTCGAGGACTTTTCCATCAAGGGCCATCACTGTTGTGTGAAGAGATTGGTAGTTGTTAGCTTTTGGCATAGCAATATAATCTTTAAATCGTCCAGCCATAGGGGGCCATAATTTATGGACAATCCCTAAGAGGGTATAACACTCTGTAACCGTATCACAGATGATTCGTACTCCTAGGATGTCTCCCATCTCTTCGAGGGCTACCTTTCTCTTTTTCATTTTAAGGTAGACCCCGTAGGTATGCTTAGTTCTTGAATTAACAAGGACATTTCCTAATCCTTGGTCTGCACAGGTTCTATAGATAATCTTTTCTATTCGTCCAAGATATGCTGTTCTTTCACTTTTTTTCGATAATAGAAACTCTTCAATGTATTGATAGGTATCTGGTTTAAGAATTTTTAATGATTGATCTTCTAATTCTCCTTTAAGCCAACTCATTCCTAAGCGGTCTGCAAGAGGAGCGAAGATGTCGAGGGTTTCGTTTGCAATCTCTTTTGCCCTTTGTGGAGAAAGGTGTTTAAGTGTTCTCGTATTATGAAGTTTATCTGCTAACTTTATGATAATTACTCTCACATCTTTGCTCATAGCAAAGAACATTTTTCGTATTGTTTCAGCCTCTTGTTGACTTTTGTTCTTAGCTTTTAGGGCAGAAATCTTTGTTTCACCCTCAACTAATTCAGCAACAGTTACCCCAAATTTCTCTTCTAGCATATCGAATGTAATATCTGTATCTTCTATCGTATCATGTAAGAGGCCTGCGATAACTGTATCCACATCCATATTGATAGAGATAAGAATTTCTGCTACTGCAAAAGGGTGGATGATATAAGGTTCACCTGAATGTCTTTTTTGCCCTTCATGGGCAACATCTGCATATCGAGCAGCTTCACCAATGCGTTCTTGCTCACTTTTTGAGTATTTAAAAGCTTTTTGTATGAATCTGTTAGTTAGCTCTTCGTACATCGATATCTCCCTGATACTACTCGTTGTCTCATCCCTAAATCTGTATGATAGGTTACTTCACTAAATCCATGTTTAGTGAAGGTATCCATCACTTCTTTAATTTGCCTGTAATCACATTCAATCATAAGATAGCCATCTTTGTGTAGATGTGAAGTACTTAAAGAGATAATACTTTTTATAAGATTAAGTCCATCATCTTTTTCACAAAGGAGTGCTAATTTGGGTTCACATAAAACATCTAAACTTAATTCTTGATACCATGAAGGAGCTATATATGGTGGATTAGATACAATAAGTGAAAACAAACGACCATCAAATGCTTCAAAAAGGTCACTTTGTACTATTTCAGTTATTGGTGCATTTAATCTATTACTATTAGATTTTGCAACATCTAATGCCGCGTCACTAATATCACTTAGAGTGAGGTGTGTATTATTCATTTCTAGAGAAAGGGTAATTCCTATACATCCACTTCCTGTACATAGATCAAGAACAGTAATCTCTTTATCTTGTTCTACTAAAAAAGAGAGAGCTGCTTCAACAAGGGTTTCAGTATCACCTCTAGGGATAAGAACGTCTGGTGTTACGAAAAAATCTCTACCATAGAACTCTTTGACTTTGGTAAGATATGCTATTGGAATATGTTCTAGGCGAGAAGAAACAGATCGAGTGAAGAGAGTAGTCTGTTCTTGAGTGAGAGGATCATTATAGTGGGTATATAATTGTTCTCTCTCAAGGTGCGTTGCATGTGATAAGAGCAAAGAGGCATCTAAAAGGGGTGTATCACATATGTTGTGTTCTTGAAACTGTGTTACTGCCCACTTTAGAGCCTCTTTTATTATCATTACGTAAGATCCCTTAAAGCCTCTTCTGCACTCGCCATCTTTAAAGATTCAATAATTTCATTAATGTCTCCTTGAAGAGCTATTTCAAGTTTATAGAGAGTGAGGTTAATTCTATGGTCTGTGATTCTGTTTTGAGGAAAGTTGTAGGTTCGAATACGTTCGGATCTGTCCCCTGATCCAACTTGGCTCTTTCTATTATCACTTCGTTCTTTTGCTTTTCTATCTTCTTCTAAATCAAATAACCTTGATCTGAGAACTCGTAAAGCTTTTGCTTTATTCTTAATCTGTGATTTTTCATCCTGACATATTACCACTAGGCCTGTTGGTAAGTGGGTGAGTCTCACTGCGCTGTCTGTTGTATTAACAGATTGCCCACCAGGTCCGCCGGAGCGCATTACATCAGTTTTTAAATCTTCTGGTTTGATCTCAATATCTGTATCTTCTGCTTCAGGGAGTACTGCCACTGTAACAGCTGATGTGTGAATGCGTCCCCCTGATTCTGTTTCAGGAACTCTTTGTACTCGGTGCACACCACTTTCATAGCGTAAGTTTCCATATACATTTTTTCCTGAAACTGAAAAAATAACCTCTTTAAATCCACCAATCCCAGTCTCATTAGAACTAATGAGTTCTACTTTCCATCTACTGTTTTCAGCAAAGTGAGAATACATTTTAAATAGGTCTGCTGCAAAAAGGGCAGCTTCATCACCACCTGTTCCTGCTCGAATTTCCATAATAATGTTTTTCCCTTCGAGTGGGTCTACAGGCAATAGGAGTAATCTACAATTTATTTCTAACTCGTCTCTTTCTTCTTTTAATGCATTTATTTCTTCTTTAGCCATTGCAATGATCTCATTATCATCTTCTTCTTTGAGCATCAACTCAGCATCGTCTATCTGACTAGCGAAGCTCACTAGGGTGTTATATGCTTCTACAATTGGCTCAAGGTGGCTCCTTTCTTTCATGAGTTCTTTATATACATTTATATCACTCATAACAGCAGGATCTGCAAGTTGAGCATCTATGTGTTCTAGCTGAGCTCTAAAAGGCTCTAATACATCAATCATTTTCTCTCCTAGTTCTTATCTCTATAACAATTTCCTCACTAATTAAAAATGGGGAAAATAAGTGTGGAAATAAGTATAACGATTTCTTCTATTATATGTCCATAGATTCTAACAGACTCTTGTTTTGTGCAATTCGTTCACTATTTAATGAGTTCATTTTATAAAAAACAATAGCTCCTATTAAGAAAAAGAGGGCAGGGATTGCTGCCATATGGAGGGCAATTCCGAAAAGGGCAGAAGGACTCGTTGGGTTAACATCAAATCTTGTGATAGTGTGCACTACATAAAAGACGATAGCCTGACTTGCATAGGAAAAACGCATAAAGAATGCCCTAATTCCCATGAGGACTCCATCATCTCGCCTTTTATCTTTTACTACAATTTCATCAACAATATCTGCCATTGCAGGTCCCATAAAGGTCCAAAATCCTCCAAATCCAATTCCCCACAAACCCATAAAAAGGGTAAATCCACCCATAGTAGAAATAAAGGTCATTGGGAACGCAAACACTGCCATAACAATGGAGGTGATGATAAGCATCTTTTGATTATTCACCCCTCTTTTTGATAGCATCATCCACACAGGAATACTTGCAAGGGTCCCAATCAGCATCCCTGCAAAGATGAGGGTAGTACCACTACTTGGAACATCGAGTATATAATCCCCTACATAGTGGATGCTACTTGTCATGCACATAGTTCCCGATTGATACAAGAAGAGTAAGAAGATAAAAGCTCTAAGATCTTTGTGTCTAAAGGCATCTTTAAGCGATGAGATAAAACTCCTCTCGTTAGTTTTTTCCTTCTTGTGTGCAATAAAACGGGAAATCATTTCATCAGATTCTTTTATTCCAGGGAGTAATAGAATTATACCAACTAAGGTGATAAGACCTATAACGATAGCACTAATGAGATAACTGTTTATGTCTCCATAAGAGAAAAAGAGGGGTGGGATAATAAATCCAGATGCGATTCCTAAGACTCCAACAGCAGTACTAATTGCTGCAGATTTAGCTCGAACATCTTGAGATCTAAATTTATCGGGGAATATTGATTGGTAATTGAGCTCCCATAAAGAGTAAGAAGCATCAAATATAAAGATTGTGATTACCATCCAGAAAAATACTGGAAATGGAGAAGTCTTTACATTTTCAATCCATGAAGGGGGAACACTAAATATGAGGATAAATGAAAAACTTGTGAGAATAAGTCCAATAATAATCCAGACAAATCTTCTTCCAAACTTAGATGCAAGGGGGGCTGTTTTATTAGTAAGATATCCTAACAAGGGGTCATTCACTGCATTCCACAGGGAATAGAGGATTGTTGCTATCGCGGCATAGAGGGGAGCAAGACCAATTTCAGTTTCATAGAATTTATAGACAACAGCACCAAAGGCTCCTGTGAGAAACTCTGCTAAATATTTTCCCATTCCATAGGAAGCCATAGTAGAGAGGCTAATGCGTGTAGCTTCTTTTTTCATCTTGTTACTTTTCTCCAAATAGTATTACAGATTAGGTTCAATGTAGGTTATTCCAATAGTATCTAAAAGGTCTATTGCATACTTTTTCAGTGATGTGAGGAGTTTTTTATCACTTTCGCTTATCTCTTGATTATGTAGGTGCTCTTCAATTTTACGGGCAAAGAATGAGAGGCCAAATCCATTTTTCAATAGTGGTTGCATAATTCGTTGTGCACAAAAACTGTGATATTTCTTCATCTCTTCTTCATTAAGTGTTTCACTAAAGTTTCTACATCTATAGCGCCATAGTAATTCGGGGAGGCGAGGATCATCAAATGGGAAATCAATCTCCCGTAATTCTTCTTTCTTTGCCTCTCTAATAATAGTACATCGATCTTGGTCATTCGATGAGAGAAAGGATCCACTATAGAGGGAGAAATCTACATCATCAATTTCACTATATGTAATGTTATTTTCTTGTTGAACAATGTTGAGAGGAATGTTTTGTGATTGGATAAGTGTTTCATAGTTTTTCATACACGCAACCACATTTATGCCAAGTCTGGAGGCAGTATCTTCATCATTTGTGATTGTTTTTAATGGAGAGATAAAGGGAATTTTATTAATAGAGATTTTTACAATACCTTTAGCTTCAAATACCGATGATGATTTTTCTAAGAGGTGAGGAAGTTCTTCAAGTTCTTGTAGGGCGAGGGTGAGAGCTTGTAAAGCGGTGAGTAGTACCGAATCTTCTGTATTTTTTTCATAAGCAGTTGTGACTACTTGAAGAGCTTTATGTATTTTATCTCGATGCATTTTAGAGGTCACAATAGTATCGACTCGTGCTGAGTATTCAATTAATTCAGATGGGTCTTGCGATAAATCAAAAGCATATATAAGGTTTGTATTCATTTTAGAGGCAGTAATCGGGGTCACTAGTCGTGTAGATCCGAACGATGAAGCAAACAATTGGTCAGTTAATGCAACAGGTTCTCCAAAAGGAGTTTTTAATAAACTCTTCACATATCTTTTATCTCTCATGGTGAGAAAGTAACTAAATAGTTTTGGCTGTTTTTTGTATATGAGACGAGCTAAATCTAACGTTGCCCACACATCAGCTAATGCATCATGAGCATTTACGTGAGAAATATTATTTGCTTTTGTGAGGGATGTGAGGGCAAAACGGGGCCTATTAGTCTCTTCATTTATAGGCCAATTAATTCCTTCAGGCCTAAAGTCCTTTGCACTTCTCGCTAAGGGGAAGATATCAAAACGACTATTTCCTTTTTTATACTCTCGTTCATAAGGGTCAAAAAAGTTTCTAAAAAACCCATTTCTTATAAATTCATCATCAAACTTTATTGAGTTGTATCCTACAACACACGTTTTAGGGACACTGAATATCTTATGAATTTCTTTCATAAATTCACTTTCAACTAATCCTTTCTCATTTACTTCATCTGGGAGGATTTTTGTCACGAGTACAGCAAGTGGATCTGGAAGGTAATCTTTACTTAATTTGCAATACAGTGTGATAGGTTTTTCGATTGGTTCAAAATTTGTGTTGACCCTCACCCCAGCAAATTGAGCGATTCTGTCGTGTTGAGAATTTAATCCAAATGTTTCTAAATCATAAAAGAAAAAGGTCTCTCTATATTCCATAAAAAATACTGTATCATACTCTCTTTGAATTTGACAGAGAAGCAATAAAATGAGTATGCTAAATTTCTATGAAAGCGAAAAAAAGAGGGATCCTCTTATGTCTAATTTCTTTACTCTCATTAATGCATCTCTCTTCATACAATGTTGAAGAGAATGACATTACCATCGCTCTTCAATCTATCATTGTTGCTTCTGCATCAATACATGGGTTCACCCTTCTTACACCTCCAATGAAATCAAGTGGCGCCTCTTTTACAAAGAATGGTTCCTCTAGTGATGTGCTCCTTACCCTTAATGAAAGTGATGCAGGATTACTAAGAGCTCAGTTTCTCGCTGCTCCGACCCCTGTGGCGGAACCAAAAGGGTTTTTTGAGATGCTGATGATGAGTGTAACTAGTCTTTTTCCAGGCTACGAATTTATCAAAGGGTACCTACAAAACCAGCATCTTAGTGAAAAAGAAGTTCTATTAACAGGAGAATTACGTGCATTGAGAGTGGCAACTACTTATCCTTTTCGATATGAAGGAGAGGGAACTTTTCAAATAGATGGAACAAGGATTAGTAATCCTTTTGATCTTGAGTTCTCATTCTTTATTCCTCTTGAGGGAGAAAATCGAGGAGAGATTATTCCCATCAAGGTCTTAGTTGATGGGCAAGATGCCCTTGATATTGCTTCTAGCATCTTCATTGTTGATTGATTGCTCTAGACAGTTACTCTTTCCTCTTTTACACTATTATGTATAAAATTAACTACTGAGGTGGCATATATGAAAGAGACTATTTCTCGAACACTACAATTTTTAGATGATTATAAACTCAATGAAGAATCAATTGATATGAAAATGCAGTGTGACTCTTTTTTAAGGGAAATGAGAAAGGGGTTAGCGGAAAAAGAAAAAAGTTCCCTTGAAATGATCCCCACCTATACAACAGTAGATGCCCAAATACAACCTGGAGATAAGGTGATTGTCCTTGATGCAGGTGGAACTAATTTTCGAGTTGCCCTTGTCACTTTTGATGAATCCCTTAATCCTGTAATCTCTCACTACAAAAAGACAGGAATGCCAGGAGTGCACCATGAAGTGAGTGCCGCAGAGTTTTTTTCAACATTAGCTGATGGTGTTGAACCAATTATTAACGAGAGTGATAATATTGGGTTTTGTTTCTCATATGCTGCGACTATTACACCAGAAAGAGATGGGATACCAATTGTCTTTTCAAAAGAGATTAAAGCACCTGAGGTGATTGGAAAACCAGTAGGAGCTTCTTTATTAAAAGAATTAGCTCTCCGGGGGTATGATGTTTCGCATAAAAAGATTGCAGTATTAAATGATACGGTGGCAACTCTCTTAGCCGGTAAAGCAAGTAAAGATTCTCAAAACTATAGTACATTTATTGGTTTTATCTTGGGAACAGGGACAAATACTGCTTATATTGAAAATAATAGTGAAATTAAGAAACTGAAGAACTTACCTATTGGCCATCAAATAATAAATGTAGAGTCTGGTAACTATGACCTTAGTGTGGGGGTAATAGATGAATTATTCTTTCAAACCACAAAAGATCCATCCATTTACCATTTTGAAAAGATGATTAGTGGAGCATATTTAGGAGCTTTTAGTCGTATTGCTGTAGAAAAAGCGATAGAAGAGGGGGTCTTGTCTGAAGAATTTGGAATGAGGTTTAAAGAGATTGAACCAATCAATACAACGAGAATGTCCAATTATTTAGAGATGCCTCTTAATGAGCAATACGATTTAGTGAGGTGTATTACTAATGAGAAAGATAGCCATGCGCTTTACCTCATTCTAGACTCTATCATACGAAGAGCTGCTAAACTCACTGCAATAAATTTATCTGCTGCCGTGTTATCAACACAAGGTGGAGTAGATCCACGTCACCCAGTTCTCATAAATGCTGATGGGACGACCTTTTATAAAACTGAAAAGTTAGAGTTTTATACAAGAATGTATTTAGATATGTTCTTACAAAAACAGCACCACAGATACTATAAAATTGTACAAATAGACAATTCGCCAATCATTGGTGCTGCAGTTGCCCCTTTAGTGTGATTTTCTACTAGCTTCTTTATCAGCAGCTTGTACAAGAGAGTGGTGCCACATCAATAGATAATCGTGGCGCCCTTGGTCTTCTCCTTGAGCATCTACCATGATTCGGTAAATGTTCTCAGTTCCACTTCCTCTCATCCACATGAAGTCTGATATTCTGTTCTCTTTGTCGTGGAATAAGATTTTTAGTCCGCCTCTGTAAGGAGGATTTCTGTATTCTTTTCCCACTTCTTTGTGTGAAGAAGTCCCTTCAGTTTGTTCTTCTGACCAACTAGCAATTCCAAAGCGTTCAAGAAGTTCATCTTTCTTTTTTGCATAACTTAGGACAAAGAGTTTCTCATATGCATCTTTTAATAGGCCATGATCTTTACTTTTAATACTTAGTTTTGCTTTTTTAGAGAAACTTCCTGTTATAGTTCTTTTTTCTAGTGACCTAATTGCTAAGGCAATAGAGGGTTTTGATGAATGTAGGCGGGTCACTTTTTGAAATAGTTTCTCATCAGTAAGTAATCTAACTAAAGAGAGGAGGGTGTTCATTGGGTCTCTCACCTTACAAGGGTGGCTAATAATCCCTCCATTAGACCCTTCTCCTACAATGGGGACACAGAAGCCTTCCTGTCGCATTTCTTCACCCCTCTCAACCACATGAGCCTCTCCAACTTCAGTTCTCTCTAACCGTACACCAAGGCGTTCACAGATGTGATCGATAAGGAGGCTTGTCGGTCCATTAACAACAATTGCAAGATTTGGGCACTCTTCTTTTTTTTGATGTAATTCAATGAGGGAAATGAGGGCAAATAGTTCTTGGGCACTTAAGGTTTTTACCTTTTTACTCACTTCATCTGTGTAGACAATGTTTCCTCTGTCTCCATCGTTATCTGGAACGTACCCTAAAACAAATTTTTTATGTATTTCATGTTCTTTTTTTAATAGTGTATTACAAAGTTCTAAGTTTTCCCCTTCAGGAACTATTTCATGGACAACATCTCCTGGGATTTCGTTAAACATTTTACAATCAATCCCGAGAGAAGAGAACAGGTATGAGTCAATTGAGACGCCTCTTGCACTTCCATTTAATTCAGCAACGATTCCAATCGGATGAGTTTTTACTTTTTCAATGAACTTCTCTTTACCTTCTTTAAGGCCATTAGTTTCCATTAACAGCTCATAATATGATTCTAGGGCTGCTTTTTTTGTACTCTCTTGTTTTTTGAGGACCGCTTCAACAGTTTCTATGTGTACACTTTTTATCAAATTTTGTACTAATGATATGTTTCCTGGATTCATAACACACGTTCTAAAAGCAGCAATTAATTGTAAAGAGATATCTTTATTAAAGACTCCTCCATCATGCCCGAATTTAAACCCATTATGGGCAATTGGGTTATGTGAAGCGCTAATGTAGAAGAAAAAGGAATCGGTATCTTTTTTAGAATAAGCAAATGCTTCTGGGGCACTAGCTATTCCAATATATTCAACATCGATATTGTGAGCTAAAAGAATCCTCATTGCTATGTGGGCAATGGTTGGCCCCGTAGGCCTCGCATCATGAGATACGAGTACTTTTGTATAAGGGTGGCTTTTTATACAAGAAAGTGTAGCGATTGCTACTAGAAATGCATCTGTTGTGGAAATGTCTACACTTCTATCTTGTTCATCTTGAGAAACGCTAAATATTTTTCTCCATCCCGAGACACTCACAATCATCTCGTTAAATGCTCTATTGATCTCATCAAAACTTGGAAGTACACCAGAGAACTTATCATTGAGATGTTGGTGAAAATTAGTCATAAAAACCTCTCTTTATACATATGAGTATATCCCCCTTGTCTTAAGGCGACAAGATAGTTAGTATAGAGAATTATGAAAACTGTTGCCGCAATGCATGATTTATCTTGTTATGCTAAATCATCACTTACTGTTGTTATTCCTACTCTCTCTATGATGGGCATTGAAGTCTCCCCACTTCCTACAGCCCTTTTGTCTACCCAGACTGATGGATTTCCCCACTTCTATTACAAAGATCTTAATACTGAACTTACCTCTATAGTTGACCATTGGAAGAGTCTTGATCTACATTTTGATGCAATTTATTCAGGGTTCATTGGGAATGATGTAAGTGTGGCGACCCTTATTGATTTTGTGAATTGGCAAAAAAAATACAATCCACTTGTTATTGTAGACCCTGTAATGGGTGATTTTGGTTCATTGTATAATCCTATTACCCCCCATTTGGTGAAACATATGAAACAATTAGTAGAGATTGCTGATGTGGTAACGCCTAATATTACCGAAGCTGCCCTTATATTAGATGAGGAGTATGATGCTAATTTATCTGTTGAAACAGCCTCTTTGTGGGCAAGAAGAATTGCAGAAAAAGGGCCCGCCTACGTGGTGATAACGAGTGTAATGGAAAAGAATAATTCTCTTGTTGTCTCTTATGATGCATGCCTCAATAAACTTTCCCATTTTTCTCAACTCCATATTCCTGTGAGTTATCCTGGGTGTGGTGATTTATTTTCATCGATTCTTACTGGAAGGCTATTACAGGGAGTCGATTTCTCTGCCTCTGTTGCTGATGCAGCATATTTAGTGAAAAAAGCTGTAGAGTATTCCCATGAGAAAGGATTTCCTGTACGTCATGGGGTGTCACCTGAAAGTATCGGGTATGAACTTGTAATGAGATATCGATAGAAAATGTGATTACCCTAGAGAGAAATCTCCCACTATTTTAAATACATTTCCTTCTTGGATGATATCGAGTTTACGATGAGGGAAGTGTTGAGGTAATTGTTCTTTTAAGAAAGAGATAGCATCGTTTTCTATGTTTGCCCTGTTTTCTTTTGTGACTTTTTCTAAGGTGACAATTTCAATATCTACAAGATATCCTCTTCCACTTTTTGAGCCATAGCCTAAAGTAAATTTTGTTCCAGTACTAAATAAGCCATCATAGGCAACACTCCCTGCTTTCCCCCTCTCTGCTCTGTTAGGGTGAAGAGGGTAGGCATCACGATACTTATCTTCTAAATATGCATCTAATGAGTTACACATCGCCCTCATGTTCTTTTCAATTGTTTCTTGTTTTGGGTGTCCAACTGACATATTCTTATCCTTATCTTATGGCCTAAGGGGCCTTTTTTCTTTTTGACTACATACAGATAAGTAGGTAGTAAGGTCTTCTTTATATTCATCAAAAAGAGTGTCAGCATAGCTCGTCATGAGATTGAGAATTTTTGGATCTGTTTCATCCAATTTGATTTTCTTCCCATAATCTTTATGTATTCTTAGGTAGGAAACATCTGGCAACACATTTGCAATCTCATCAGATGTGTTCATCTGAGAAGAGGCATAGAGTTGATGAAGGGGTGTCCCCTTCACTGGGTCAAACCAACTAAATACACCCCCATTTGTTGTATCGATATTATTTTGATTAGAGGCTCTCCCTGTTCCAAGGGAAAGGATGTGAAATTTTTCTGTATCTGGATAGAGACGTTTTGCTTCTTTGTATGCATAGAGAACTGGGTTATTAGCAACAACTCCTCCATCAATTAGCGGAATGTTTTCCCCACTTTTCTCATCATAATAGAATGCTGGAGAGAAGTATGTTGGAGCTGCACTTGTAGCCCTTGCAGCTTGGCGAAATAGTGTGTGAGGTGTAAGGGAGCTACTAAGAATGTAGGGAGTGTCATGTTTATAGTCATATGTTATGACCATAGTGGGAGTAAGAGCTTCTTGCAGGGTCGTATTTCCAAACATTCTATATAAAAGATGATTAAAGGAGGCATCATCATATTTGTGGCTAAATAGTTGGTTGATTACATGTGTTGGGAATATAGAATTCCCTTTTGGGAATATCGTTTTTCCATATTCTCTGTAGACATCAGCAATACTGCTCACTAATCTATTCTCTTGATTCTCATTTTGCTCAAACAATCCATTGGGGTGGGAGCAGGTGAGGGCAAGGGCAATGAGTCCACCAGTGCTCGTCCCAGCAATAAGGTCAAAATGTGAGTAGAGAGGCCTCTCATCACCCATAGAGTAAAGGAGCTGCTCAATGTGCATTAAAAGAGTTGCGGGTATAATCCCTCTCATCCCACCGCCATCAATGCAGAGGATAAACCGTTCTTTTGCAACTTTTTTTTCAACTCTTCTCTTGAGGTAATCTATTATTCCCATATACACTAACATCGTATATTTCAAAATATAGGTCAAGTTACTTATAGGGGAAAGATGAAATGAATCCTTATACATCATGCGAGTTATGTCCTCATCGGTGCAAAGTTAATCGCACAATAGGAAACATAGGTGTTTGTGGGCAACTCGATGTGATGAATATTGCGTGGATTGGTCTTCATAAAGGAGAAGAACCTCCAATTAGTAAAGAATTTGGTTCTGGTACGATATTTTTTACTGGGTGTTCTCTCCATTGTCCATTTTGCCAAAATGAACAAATCAGTTCTTCTCACACGAAATTTCATACATTAGTAAGTGAAGAAGAGCTTGCTGCGTATATGGTTGAATTACAAGAGATGAGGGCTGCGAGTATTAATCTCATCACTGGTACTCATTTTATTCCATCTATTAAAAAATCAATTCTTATTGCAAAAGAGAAGGGGCTCACTATTCCTATTGTGTGGAACTCTTCTGGTTTTGAGAGTGTTGAGGGGTTAACATTAATTGATGATGTCATTGATCTGTATCTACTCGATATTAAAACTCTCGATGAGGAAACGAGTAATACGTATTGCTCGTATAGGAAATACCCTGATGTAATAAAGAATGTGATTGATTTTCTATTATGCACTGAAAGAAACACATTTGTTGATGAAAGTGGCTCTCTCTATGGGTTTCTTATTCGTCACCTTGTATTTCCCTCTTCATTAGAATCTACCCATTCTGTGTTAGAGTATTTTGCAGATCGACTAAGAGAGAGGGCATATCTATCTCTTATGGTTCAATTCCTTAATCCACATGAACACACAAATGAGCCATACATAAGTGAAGTTGCGTATAATCATTTGTTAGATTTACTTGAAAAGTTGGGTATTGAGGATGGGTTTGTTCAAGAGTTAGAAGATAATGTTGATTGGATTCCAGATTTTACTCAATCTAATCCATTTCCCCCACTGTTTGCCGATCCTTTACCCTCTTTTTTAGAAAAAAGAGGGGTTACCCTATAACTGTTCCCACAAATTCTTTATTTGTTAATATGTTCATCGTATTTTCTATATTTCTTCCATCTGCACAAATAACGGTTAATCCAATAGATTCAGCTTCTTTTGAAGCAATTGGGTCAAAAGGAACATTCTTTCCTGGAATCCACGTATCTCCTACGAGAAGTCGAAATTCTTTCCAACTGATTGTATCAATTGGGGTCGCACTCAGGTCAACTTTAGGATCAGCTGTATAGACTTTAGCAATATTTGAGAGGTTAATTACTTTTTTAGCACCAAATTTTTTTGCAAGATACACAGCGTCAGTGTCACTGCTAAATCCTGGTTTCCATCCAGATGCAATAAGCACCCTTGATGAGAAAGCAATTTCTGATGTCGGGTCTGTTACTACTGGTTCATCACAATAATCAGAAAATGCTGCTTTAATGAGAGCTGCATTAAGTCTTGTTGCGGCAATTCCAATTTCATCTAATAAATCAGCTACTGGCTCTTTTGCTATTTTCTTGTATGCAGTTTGATAAAGCCGGGCAGGGGCACCACCACCTGTAACTATAATAAGACTACGTTTAGGATCTTCTTCTAAATAAGAAGTCACTGCTGCAGTGAAAGACCTCACAAATTCAACATCTACTTCGTTTGGGGAAATAATAGATCCCCCTAGTGATAACACAGTAATATCTTTCATATCTTCCCTCATCTCTTATAACCTAGTCGATATGTAAGGATTTGTCACTATAAAAGATTCTGTATAGCTCAAAATACCATGTAGTTCATAGAACCTAAAAATAAAGGATTGAAGATATCAACAATGTAAACTCAATTTTCATTGTTGATACATATTATAACTGAATCTACATAATAAAAATATAGGAAAGGCTAGAATCTGATACGTGGGTATTAATAGAAATTTGATTTTCTTTCTATCTGTCTACCTATTTTCGAGATACTCCCATGAATAAAGATTGTGGGGCATCTCCACTAGGTTCAAGCTTGCTCATTTCTGGTAAGACCATATTCACAAATACATCAATAATTTTGGGATCAAACTGTGTTCCAGAACACCTCTTGAGTTCTTCTATTGCTTCCTCTTGGCTTATTCCTTTTTGATAATTTCTTTTGCTGGTCATTGCATCGTATGCGTCGGCAACACCAATAATTCTCGCCTCAATCTGTATATCTTCACCTTTGATTCCATTTGGATAGCCACTGCCATCCCATTTTTCATGGTGATTTAACACAAATTGCGCCAACTGAGAAAACTCATTGGTAGAGCTTAGTATCTTCCATCCAATCTCGGGGTGTCTTTCAATATCTTTTCTTTCTTCGATTGTAAGACGCCCGGGTTTATTGAGTATTTTTTCATCTATCCCAATTTTCCCAATATCATGGATAAGACCGGCGATTCTCATTTGGTTGATTTCATCTTTGTTAAAATTCATTTTGGATGCGATAGTCTCACATAAGCGGCTCACTCTATTTGAATGCATTGCCTCTCGAGCGCTCTTTTCGAACAGTGTATTCATGATAAGGTCTATCGTTTTGCTTCTTATACTCGAACGTTCATACAATTTGTGCCTGTACATATGGTTTTCAGCGTTTGCCACTACTTCAATAATTGATTGACTTCCTATTATCTTGGTCTCATATCCATAGGCAATTGACAATTCAATATTGGAAACCTTTTCTTTCGACACTAATTCTTTCATGTGGTTTGTGATTTGTCTTGTTTCCCATGCAGTGGTGTTAGGTAACACAACAACAAACTCATCCCCTCCGATTCTGGCAATAAGGTCTTTTTGTCGACAGGCTTTCGTGATTGTTTTTGCGGCATTTTTAAGAAGAGCATCTCCTGAATCATGTCCAAATGAGTCATTTACCAATTTCAATCCGTTTACATCGCACATGATGATGGAGAGTGGAAAATTCTTTCTTGTGTCCAATCTCTCCAATTCTTCTTCAAAAAACCGTCTATTATATAATCCTGTAAGGTGATCGTGATAACTCATATAGAGTAGTTCACTTTCAGTTTTCTTGCGCTCTGTGATGTCTTGAACAGCTCCACCAATACTGAGGATGTTGCCGTTCGTATCTTTTATAGCCTCGCCTCGCACCCACATCCATCCATTTAATTGATGTGGCCTTACAGTCTCCAGTTCCAGCTCGTATGGGATTCCAGATGTCCTTGTATACTCAAGGGCAGTGGACAATCGATTCCAGCTTTCTGGTGTGAATAGATTCATATGCTCAGTGTAGGGAGGGGGTGGGAGCGTTGGGTCAAACCCATATATTCTATACAGTTCATCCGACCATATAACTTGATTCGTCGCTATATCCATTCTCCATGTTCCCACATGGGCAATTCTTTGTGATTCTAATAAATCATCCATATTCTGCTGAAGTTTCATTTCAATGATTTTGCGATCGGTGATATCGAGACCAATTCCGGTAAAGTATTTGTTGCCATCCCAATTGAGAGGGACACCGCTTGAGCGAACCCACATTTTTTCTCCGTTTTTCTTAATAAGGGTCGCTTCCATTTCGCTGTATCCATTTTCAAAGATATTTTGAACTGCAGCACTAACCTTTTCCATATTATCTTGATCAAACCATTTCTCAAGAGTCATAGAGGTGAGTTCTTCTGCTGAATAGCCAGTCATTGTTTCATGTTTCTTATTCCATCGTATAAGTTTTCCATTCTCGTCATACACGTACAAATATCCAGGTATGCTGTCAAATATTGCTTCAATTAAAGCCTGTTCTCTTTTTACAGCATCCAATAATTCTAGTGTCTTTTTATTCGAATCATTCAGTTCTCTTGTCTTTTCTTCAACCAATGCAGCATGTAATTCCTTCTCATCACTGTGTTGAATATTCGATGTTCGTATTTTCATCATAGCCCGAATCTGTGCAATTAGTTCAATTTCATCAAATGGCTTTGTAAGAAACGCTTCTCCTCCGCTTTCTAATGCCTTGATGCGCTCCTCTTTGCTGCTCTTTGCACCGGTGATAAAAACAACAGGTATGTCACGTAGCTTTTTATCTTCTTTTAGTTGTACGCACACCTCATATCCATTCACCTGATGCATAGTAATGTCTAGAAAGATTATATCAGGATTCTCTGCCTTTGCGATTTCAAGACAGTGTAGTCCACTTAATGCGGTTAATAGTGAAGCTTGTGGAAATGTCTCTTGTATCAAAGCTTTTAACGTAAGGAGAGTTTCCGTCTCATTATCAATCGCTAAGATTCTCATCTTCCTATTTCCCATAAAACACCTTTTTAATTGCCATTACCAATTACTTCCGATAATAGATTTCCTAGTGAAAGCGTAAAGTTTATGTGATAGAATGAATTTTCATTCATGTTTAATACCACTTGTAATCACTGTAATTACATGTATAAGTTGCATTTGGGAGAATTTTCTCATTTTCCCAGAAGCTTCTATTCCAGTGTAGCAGCCTCATCAGGAACCATCTATATTTACAAATATTGTTGATCCTAGTAATCTCAATTCCTATTTTCGCTATGTGCTTTAGGGAAGCGTCATCATATTTTGAGATATACAAGTCGTAGACACGTTT
>CAYZUR010000004.1:0-18028 GCA_964481535.1 uncultured Spirochaetaceae bacterium
TGTCCGTTTCAATAGCGGTGTTTTCTAATTTGAGAGAGGCTGTTTGAGGTTCTCTTCCTGTAGCAAGAAGAAGGTGTGTTCCTGTTATACTTTTTTTATTACCTTCTTGATCGTAATGAATGGTAATATCTTCTCCACTCTTTTCAACCTTATTTACACTACAATTAAGGGTAACTTTAATTCCTTCATCTTCTAATACACCTTTAGCAATTTCACTTATATCTTCGTCTTCTCTTTGTATGAGTCTGTCTCCCCTTTCAAGGATTGTTACAGACGAGCCAAAACGGGAAAACATTTGAGCAAATTCAAGGGATATATACGATCCTCCAATTATGATGAGATGTTTTGGATGGGAGGTGAGATTAAAAATTTCTCGGTTAGTGAGGTAGGGTACATTTTCAATTCCATTAATTGGTGGAATTGATGCTTTTGCTCCTGTGTGGATGATGATGGTCTTCCCTTTTATATCAACTGGTTCGTTTCCACTTATATGAATTGTATGCTCGTCAATAAAACTTGCTGTCCCATCATAAAAGTGAGTATCTTTTTTCAACCACTCTCTAAATCCACTCTCCCCTTTTTCTCTCATATCGTTCACTTTCTTCATCACAAGGGGAAAATCTACATGATAAGATGGGCTGATAACTCCAAATTCACTAGAATGTTGTACGGTGTGGGCAACTTTAGCACTTTTTACTAATGTTTTTGTTGGAGTACATCCCCAGTTTACACAGCTTCCCCCAACTTTATCATGTTCAATGACTGCGACTTGTGCACCACTTTTTAAAAGGGGAGAAAGTATCGTTCCTGTTGCTTGTCCAGTTCCAATGAGAATAATATCATACTCTTTCATGGTGTACTCCTTAGGTTATTATTATAACACATAGTGAGATGAGTGAAAGAGTGTGGATAAAGAGTGATATGATCGTTATTAATGGAAATCAAATCATTGTTTTATTCAATAATTTTCTATTTGCATTTTGATCGAATTTCATCTATGAGTAAAAACACTGTAGAGCATGGAATCATCTGTGAGGGTTTTTGACATGTCTCTTGTTTAGATTTATATAATTGTTCTGATCTTACAATTGCTAATTTTTCATTACCATACGTTGATAGCTTTTGATAAATATTTGCATCCCCTTTATCATATTCTTGTGTAGTTTTAGTTCTGAATTGTGTCCCAAATGTTGTGCAGCATTGTACAGAATCTTGTGTGTAGGGTGGAATCTGGAAATAGGAGTGTAGCCAAACCTCAAAACAAGGATTAGACCAGCCAACTTTTATGTCATAGTTTATTGCTTCTATAATTATACTATCAAATTCTTTTACCTCATCTCTATCAAATACTAGCCAGGGAATGCGAAATTGAGGTTGTTGGTTGAGCTCTTCAATGCAAGCGGTTACCAAATTATCTGTTTTAATTCTGGGGATGACCTTAATAACTAATTTATCCTTAATTTCATGTGGTAAACTATCTCTCAAACCTTTAAAATATTCATTTTCAGTCTCTTTAGTGTCTGTAAAGATAAGATAATACCCTAATGAAGGTTTTCTTGTACCAGCCTGTGCTCGTGGTTTTCTCATTCCATTGTGTTTATTACTCGACATAACCTTGAGCCTCCTTTATTGAAAATCATCAAAGATTAGATTGAATGTTTTTAGAGATGGGATTGCATGATATTTCCCTAATAGGTAATTTTTTTCGTACTGCTCGTCTTTCCGCACTTTTCCACCATCTTCACAAATAAATTCAGCAAGAGAATAAAGAGTGCTACACCCAGCAGGATTTTTTTCAGTAAACCAGATCTCATCTCTTCTTAATAGATTGTTTGAAAGATGCCATGTATCGTGAGTTATAAATATTAGTTGAGCTTGGTGAGGATTTGTTCCAGGATTAATAAATAATAACACCAAATTCCTTACCAATAATGGATGTAAGCGGGCATTTAATTCATCGACAAAAAACACGCTTCCATTCTCAAGCACATCGATTAATGCTTGATACATTGTGAACATTTTTAATGTCCCTGCCGACTCCTGTTGGAGATTGATTCCAAATAGCTCATCGGTATCTATCCCTTTGTGAAGCGATTTTACAATATATTGTGCGTTGTCTTTGTCTTTATTTTCATCATCATGTGTTTCTTGAATAGAAAAGCCTTTTATCGATTCATCGAAAGATTTTAGGAATTTTAGAACCTTATCTTGGGTTAGTGAATCTGGAAAGTTGTTGGGGAGATTTCGAGAACGGTAAACTAACTCAAGATTACTACCAAAATCAAAAGTTTCATTATTATAAAACCATTGGCGTACTTCTTTACATTTTTCAATTTTTAATTTAGCGCCAAGAGATATTAATAGTACTTCCTTTTCTAAGGAAGTTTTAATATTTTCTTGTTGAGATGAAGTCAATCCGTCCATTTCCAGAATGCTGTTATTTCTATTTCTAAAGAAAATACAACGATTCTTCCCTTTGGGTTTTCTTTTCTCATATAGCCACTCTTCAACGATCCCTGCTTTGTCTAACGCAAATCCATAATTATACGTTTTGTAAGATTCTTTTTGATTGCTTAGTGTAAAGAATACCTCGAAACTTGATTCTTTATCCCCATCCTTAACAAATGCGAAAGAAGGTATTGTTGGGAATGAATTATCATCGTCATGTTTTTCATCTTCACTTCCTCCAAATTTAAAAGAATCCAAAACGAAAAATGTCATAAATTGGAAGGCTTGATATATGTTTGATTTGCCACTTGCATTGGCCCCAAAGATTGCACAAACTGGGAGAACTTTTTCATTTTGGATGTGTACTATGTGATTAGAATATTCAGAAATTCCAGTGGCCGTGAGATCGAGAGTTGCCTCATTCATGAATGATTTGAAATTTTTAAAATTAAACTGTAATAACATTTTCTTATCTCCCTCTCTCTACTATAATCTCATTTCTTATAAATTCAATTATAATATGAGATATTATCTCAAAAAAATATATAAATATCGTATATATAATCAAATTACTCTCATCAATTTGAGATATACTCGTGATAACTGGTGATTAATAGTATTCTAAAAATGTAACTTTTGCTTGTTATTACCCTATGTTGAAGATTTTTCATTGAGTATCTATTTCATCAAGGCCTCAATTTTATTTATATAGAAGCCTTCTAAGAAGTATCTTGTTGTAGTTTTATATTAAAAATAGAGAATTGTACCATGTTGATGAACCTTCTCTCTATCAGGAAAGTAGCCTACATAAAATTAAGGCCTTGCAAGATTATCCTGCAAGACCTTAATAGGTGTACCCCGAACGCGATTCGAACGCGTGACCCCTTCCTTAGGAGGGAAGTGCTCTATCCAGCTGAGCTATCGGAGCGAGATGGTTTTTATGATAGGTGAAGAAAGGGGATTTGGTCAATTGTTTTGAGAATTTTGTACTTTTTATCATGGGAAACTTGATTAAAACATGGAATGTGCTCATTTTATATGAAAGAAGGTTGAATAAAAATACCGTTTTATGTATATAATTCCTTTAATAATTATTTAGTGATGTGAACTTCTAATATATATAATGTATTGAAGTTCAACTCATGGTAATAAACCATACTGGGAGGTATGTTATGAAAAAGATTTTAACTGTGCTCATGATAGTTGCTATAATGAGCAGTCTATCCATCTTTGCAGCTGGCTCATCAGAGAAAGAATCTACTGTTAAAGTTGGTTTTATTGGACCAATGACTGGGGACTATGGTAACTACGGCGATCTTATTTCAAAGGGAGTTTTACTCGCTATTGAAGAAAAGAATGCTACTGGCGGTATTGCTGGTAAAATTGCAGTAGAATTAGTTGTTGAAGATAGTGAAGGTGACCCTCAAAAAGGTCTTGCTGGTATTGAAAAACTCTCTTCAAGTGATAAAATTGTAGCTCTTACAGGGCCTGTATTCACTGGTGTTTCTTTTGCCGTAGGCGAAAGAGTCCAAGTTGAAGGTATTATGATGGTTACCCCTAGTGGTACACATAAAGATATCACCGAAATTGGCGACTATGTATTTAGAACTGTTGCTAGTGATGGTCTCCAAGGTGAAGTTTCCGGTCAATATTTCTATGATGTATTAGGCGTAAGAGAACTTGGTGTATTATATGTGAAAAATGACTATAGCCAAGGTCTTTATGAAGGAACAAGTGCTAGTTTTGAAGCAGTTGGTGGAAAAGTAACTATTGCTGAAACAGCTCAAGCTGGAGACAAAGACTTTAAAACACAACTTACAAAGATTAAAGCTGCCAATCCTGATGCAATTTATATTCCTAACTACACAGCAGAAATGGCACAGATTCTTGAACAAGCTACACAACTTGGGTTAGATATTCCTTTCTTATCAAGTGATGGTTTCAGTAATCCTGAAATTTATGACCTTGCAGGAGACTACACTGATGGAGTTATCTATGTTGGACCAACACAAGTAAGCGAATCAGCTTCTTACAAGAATTTTATTGATGCTTATACAGCAAAATGGGGATTTGCTCCAGACTCATTTGCTACAAACGCTTATGATGCTGCCAATATCCTTTTTGAAGCAATGGAAAAAGTCTATGCAGATACAAAGAAATTTGATCGCAAAGCTATTCGTGATGCATTTGCAGCAACAAAAGATTATGTTGGTGTAACCGGAACAATCAACTTTGCTGAAAATGGTGACTTAGTTGCTTACCAAGGTGTCTACAAAGTAGATAAAACAACCCCTAAATACGTTGGAACTTATACAGTTGTTGACGGCAAGTTAGTGGAAATCAAATAATAATGCATTAATAAATGGGAGGTGTTAACTACACCTCTCATTTATTTCATTTATTGCTACAATGGCATGACTTGTGTTACTCTTAGCCAGGTTAATGCAGTGACCTCCGTGTAACAGCGGGGGTTGAATCTTTAAGGAGCCAAGAGTGGGATCTATATCGGAATTTTTTCAACATTTGATGAACGGCCTAACACTGGGGGGTATTTATGCACTCATTGCCCTCGGGTACACTATGGTGTATGGCATTCTCAAATTTATTAACTTTGCACATGGTGATATCCTCATGGTTGGATCCTATATTGGGCTTTTCACCTACAATGCCATTAGAGGCCAACAAATGGGCCCTTGGACTATTATAGCATTCTTTATTGCTATGATAGCAGGAATGCTCTTTAGTGCAGCTTTAGGTGTTATTATTGAACGCATTGCATATAAACCACTGAGAAAAGCAACCCGACTTGCTCCTCTTCTTTCTGCTATTGGTGTCTCCTTCATTCTAAGTAATATGGCAGCATGGGTATGGGGAACTAAATCAAGAAAGCTTGATTATCCTTTTGACAATACCCCACTCGATATTGGAGGGGTTTCTGTTACGCCTCACCAGATACTTATTCTTGTTGTTGTTATTGTTGTCATGGTTTCACTAAAACTCTTTGTCGATAAATCGAGAATTGGTAAAGCTATGAGAGCTACAAGCCTCGATCAAGATACTGCTAAATTAATGGGAATCAAAGCAGACCAAATTATTGCTATTACCTTTGCAATTGGTTCTGCCCTTGCAGCGACTGCTGGATTCTTAATTGCTCTAGAAATTAAAGTTTACCCTTCGATGGGGACGATGACAGGACTAAAAGCATTTGTTGCCGCTGTTGTTGGAGGAATTGGGAATATATCAGGAGCTATGCTTGGTGGAATTCTTCTTGGGCTCTTAGAGACCTTTGGAGTTGCACTCCTTGGAATTCCTTATGGACTTAGGGACACTATAGCATTTGTCGCCCTTATTATTATTTTACTAATTAAACCTGAAGGACTTCTTGGTAAGGCAGAAAAGGAGAAAGTATAATGATTAATTTTATCCTCCTTATCTTAATTTATACGGGAATATACGCATTAATGGCAATTGGACAAAACCTTATTACAGGGTATGTGGGACTTCTTAGCCTCACTCAAGCTGGGTTTTTTGCAATTGGTAGTTATGCTACAGCAATTTTAAGTGTTACCTATGGAATAAACTTCTGGGTAACGGTTCCTATCGCAGCTCTTATTGCAGCGTTCTTTGGTGTGGTGATAGGACTTCCAACCTTACGACTTAGTGGAGACTATCTTGCTATTGCTACACTTGGGTTCGGTGAGATTGTTCGAAATGTGTTAAACAACTGGGACTCTCTTACTAACGGTCCAATGGGTATTCAAAGAATCCCTATGGTGGAGATATTTGGAATAAAGGTGAGTCCTTATGAGAAGTGGGGCTTTTTAGTTCTTGTGTGGCTATTTGTATTAGCTGCCTATTATTTATTTGAACGCCTTGCAAGATCAAGAATGGGAAGAGCGTTAGAAGCTATTCGAGAGGATGAGATTGCAGCATCTTCTATGGGAATTAATACAACTCAATACAAGGTGTGGGCTTTTGCACTAGGAGCTGCTGTAGCTGGTGTTGCAGGATCTCTACAAGCAGTATTTATCCTTTCAGTTACACCTAATGCCTTTACCTTCATGGTCTCTATCATGGTTCTTTGTATGGTAGTTCTTGGGGGAATGGGAAACTTTGCTGCAGTAATCCTTGGAGCTTTCATTATTCAATTTATCTCCTACTTCCCACAGCTAGTGGGACTCTCTAATGTTATTCCTCCTCAATTTAAGCAGGTCTTATTTGGATTTATTTTAGTTACGATGATGATATGGCGGCCTATAGGAATATTAGGGCGTGAGAGGCGTGGTGCTCCTGGATTCTTCAAAAAGAGAGGGGGTAAGTAATATGATGATGTTAGAGACAAAAAAACTTACCCGTGCTTATGGTGGTGTTATTGCTGTGAGTGAAGTCGATTTTAGTGTAAAAGAGGGATTAATCACCGGTCTTATTGGACCAAATGGGGCTGGTAAGACAACTCTTTTTAATAACATGACAGGCCTTGATACTCCGACAAAAGGGACTGTTCTTTACAACGGAAAAGATATTACGAATAAAAGTGCCCATAAAATATGTCGACTTGGAATTGCTCGAACATTTCAAAATATTCGCCTTTTTAAAGAATTGTCAGTGATTGAAAACGTCATGGTCGGACTCCACTTTAAAACAGGTAATGGTCCTTTAAAAGGGAGATTGAAAGCTGCAGTTACAAGTTATCTCAAGGCTACAGAAGAGTATGAAAGGATGCATGAAAGTGCAAGTAAATGGTTAGAATTTTTCCATCTTACTAAGTTTGAAGATGACCTAGCGAGAAACCTTCCTTATGGTCACCAAAGAGAACTTGAGATTGCAAGGGCTCTTGCAACAGATCCAGCGTTGTTATTCTTAGATGAACCTGCTGCTGGGATGAATCCTTCAGAGACAGATTCATTAATGAAAACAATTAGAAGAATCAGAGAATTAGGAATTACTGTCGTCCTCATTGAGCACGACATGAAACTTGTAATGAATATCTGTGATACAATTACTGTGCTTAATTATGGTCAAAAAATTGCTCAAGGAACTCCTGAGCAAATTAGAAATAACAATCAAGTAATTGAAGCATACTTAGGAAAGGAAGAGGAATGAGTGAACTACTAAGCCTTGATTCAATCCATGTCAGTTATGGCAATATTAAAGCGCTGAAAGATGTCTCTATGCATGTAGATGCAGGAGATATTGTGTGTCTCATTGGAGCTAATGGAGCAGGGAAAAGCACACTTCTTAAAGCGATTGTTGGACTTGAACCCCTTATCGGAGGTTCTATCTCCTATGATGGTCGCCTTATAGCAAGTGCCCAACAAAGTCAAAGTGCAACACCAAGAACCTTTTTCAGAAGAAAATCACACAATGGGAATTCGAGTTTAAGAACTGACCAGATTGCAGGATTAGGGGTTGCATTAGTTCCTGAAGGGCGTCGTGTATTTGCAGATATGAGTGTTGAAGAGAACCTTGATATGGGAGCATTTCTTGTAAGAGATGATGTCCTAATTGCTAAAAAGAAAGAAGAAATGTATGATTTCTTTCCAATCCTTGGAGCTCGTCGTAAACAGAAAACACGAAGTTTAAGCGGGGGAGAGCAGCAAATGATGGCAATAGCTCGAGCCCTTATGAGCTCTCCTAGATTATTGTTGTTAGATGAACCAGGGTTAGGCCTTGCTCCTCTCATTATTGCTGACATTTTTGATAAAATCAGGATTATTAATCAAGAAGAAAATGTTACAGTATTTTTAGTTGAACAAAACGCACGTATTGCACTAAAAGCCTCTAAAAGAGGATATGTAATGGAAAATGGGCGAATTGTTCTTTCTGATGATTCTGAAAAATTACTTGTTAATGAAAAGGTGAGAGCTGCCTACCTTGGTGAGTAAGAGAACATTGTACTAGAATTTGAGTCAGCTCTAGGCTACAATAATAGCAACAGTTAGCGTAAATTGGGAGGGAGATATATGATAATTGAAAGACGAATGACAAGAAACCCTGTCACTGCAACACCAGATATGTCTGTTGCTGAGGCCTCGGCTTTAATGAAACGAGAAAAGGTGCATCGATTACCAGTTCTCGATAAAGAACATCGCCTTGTTGGGATTATTTCAGAAAAAGATCTCTTATATGCTTCTCCTTCTCCTGTTAGTACATTAAGTATTCATGAAATGGCCTATTTATTAAGTCAGTTAACCGTGAAGAAATTAATGACCCATGATGTAGTAACAATCTCAAAAGAGACTACAGTTGAGGAAGCTGCTCGGTTAATGGTTGACCAAGATCTCTCCTCTTTACCTGTCATTGAAAATAATAAATTAATTGGAATTGTGAGTAAAAGTGATCTGTTTAAGATTCTTCTAGAACTATTTGGAGCTCGTCATTTCGGTGTTCGCATGAGTTTCTTAGTAGAAGATAAACCTGGTGCTATTGCGGCCATTTCAAATGAATTATCAAAACACGGTGTTGATATCATTGCCTTTGGAACATTTATGGGGACAGATAGTTCAAATGCTGTATGTACTATTAAAATGCAAGGTATATCAATCAGTGATGCTGTTGAAAGAGTAAAACCTTTCGTAATGGAAATACTGGATGTTCGTGAGGTCTAAATGGATTTTAAAGATATCTTAGACATATGGGAATCATCTAGTGAAGGAAAAGAGGCGGTTGGTGACAGCCGTCTTTCTCGTCATATAGAGGAAAAAGAAGCATTCTATGACACTTTGTACGAAACGAAACCAAAAGGATATCGTACAGGGAGAGCCTCCCTTGGAGTCCTAAAGAGAAAAAAGGACGAAGCTGTTCTCGACCTTCATGGATATACTATTGAAGAGTCGAAACTACTCATCCAACAATTCCTCTATGCGTGCATTGAAGATGAATTACATAAAGTGAGAATTGTGCATGGTAGAGGTCTTCATAGCAAAGATGGTGTTGGTGTATTAAAGCACCTAGTGTTAGAAGAACTCAAGAAATCACGATATGTAAGAGGATATGGAAACGCTCCCCCTGAACAAGGAGGAAGCGGTGCTACATATGTTATTTTGCAACGTGGTTGAGAATTCTATCGTTCTCGGTAGATTATACGACCTCTTGTCAAATCATATGGTGATAGTGCGACACGTACAGTATCCCCTGGAACTATTCTAATATAGTGTTTTCGCATTTTCCCCGAAAGGTGAGCAAGAATAATATGCCCATTAGTAAGTTCAACGCGGAACATGGTGTTGGGAAGGGCTTCGCGTACGAGACCTTCTACTTCAATTGCTTCTTCTTTAGCCACAATACCTCCGATACAGTGTATCCTTATTATTAATAGGAACAATTTGAATTGTAAAAAATGGCGCATCTTTTGTCAACTAAGCAAAAGATGTGGACAAATTCTTATTATTTAACAGAATATGAAGATTTTGAGTTTGTTTTATTGACATAGTTGAACACAAGGAGGCACAATATAGAGAAATTAGATATTGATAGGAGTGTTTCCATGAAAAGTGTCTCTTTATTACCAAGTTATATAGAATCAAGAAAAGGGAAGGAACTCGATGTGCAAGCTGTTTCATATATTGCAAATCTTGATCTTATTTCATCTGTCTCTCCTCTTGTTGCCTCTTCCATCGTCAAAGAACTGATTGATCAGAGAAGTCACCTTAAATTAATAGCAAGTGAAAACTATTCATCAATTGCTTCACAAGTAGCAATGGGCAACCTGTTAACAGATAAATATAGTGAAGGATATGCTTATCATAGGTTTTATGCAGGATGTGAAAACGTCGATGTAATCGAAGCGCATGCAAGTGAATTAGCATGTACCCTCTTTGGTGCAGAACATGCCTATGTGCAACCTCACAGTGGCGCAGATGCAAACCTCATTGCCTACTGGGCAATCCTTAATCAAAATGTACAAGTCCCTTTAGTCCAAGAGATGGGAGTGAGTAATATATCTGATATGTCTAGGGAAGATTGGAATAAAGTCAGAAAGGCTGTTGGGAACCAAAAAATTTTAGGACTCGATTACTATTCTGGTGGTCACCTTACTCATGGATATAGACAAAACGTGAGCGCTCAAATGTTTGATGCCTACACATATACCGTAAATAAAGAGAGTGGACTACTTGATTATGAAGAGATTAGACGCTTAGCGAAAGAAATTAGACCTCTCATTCTCTTAGCTGGATATAGTGCCTATCCCCGGTTAATTGATTTTAAAAAGATGAAAGAGATAGCAACTGAAGTTGGAGCTGTGTTCATGGTTGATATGGCCCACTTTGCAGGTCTTGTTGCAGGGAAAGTAATGAGTGGGAATTATGACCCAATTATTCATGCAGATATTGTTACAACAACAACACATAAAACTCTTAGAGGCCCTCGTGGTGGTATGATTCTTTGTAAAAAAGAGTATGCCGATAGTGTCAATAAAGGATGTCCTTTAGTTATTGGTGGCCCGCTTCCTCATGTAATTGCTGCAAAAGCTGTTGCGTTCACTGAAGCCCTCGAATCAACTTTTCCAACATACGCTCAAAACATTGTAGATAACGCAAAGAGTTTAGCCTCCTACTGCCAAGAACTAGGAATGGTTATTGCTACTGGTGGTACGGATAACCACTTAATGCTCCTTGATGTTACCACCTTTGGAATTAATGGAAGACAAGGAGAAAGTGCACTCAGAGATTGTGGTATTACCCTAAACAGAAATGCCCTTCCTTTTGATGAAAATGGTCCTTGGTACACAAGTGGATTACGAATTGGAACTCCGGCTGTTACTACTCTTGGAATGAAAAAAGGTGAAATGAAAGAGATTGCCTCTATTATTCACTTAGTTTTATCAAACACAAAGCCCGCAATGATCACTAAAGGCACAAAGGCGGGGCAAGTGAGCAGAGCCCGCTATGTGACGCCAATTGAAGTACAAGAAGAGGCAAAGAAGAGGGTGAAATCTCTATTAGATGGATACCTGCTGTATCCCTCCCTTGACCTCTCCTTACTAGTTCAGTATGTTCAATAATATAATTTTTAGGAGAATAATATGAGCAAGATTCCAGCAACATTAAAGTACTCAAAAGAACATGAATGGGTTCGTCTAGAAGATGATCGGGCATATATTGGTATAACAGATTATGCACAAGACAACTTAGGGGAAATTGTTTATGCTGAACTTCCTGAAGAAGGAATTGGCGTCGAAGCTAATGAAGAAGTTGCAACCCTTGAATCAGTAAAAGCTGCAAGTGCAATTTATAACCCAATAAAAGGAACTATTGATGGGGTAAATGAAGACCTTGTTGACAGTCCAGAACTTATTAATGAAAACAGCTATAAACACTATTTATATTCATTAACTGACTTTGATGTTGCTGATATTGACTCACTTCTCGATGCAACAGCGTATAAAGAATATCTAGAGACACTAGATTAAATAAAATGGTTAAACACCTTAGGAGATCATTATGAAACGAATCATGACAATTCTTCTCACTCTCACACTATAATCACCCCTCTCTTTGCATTTAGCTTTGCACCCTTTGTGGAAACAGAACAAGGAACAATAGCAATTCTCTCACACACATATGAAAATGGAATTACTCCAGGCAATACTGACTCAACTAAATTTGATTTTAGAAGTCAAGGTGGACAAGAACTTCTCTTTCCATTTAGTCGCTTTGCAGTAGGAGCCACCATAGCGAAAAACCATAGAGTATGGCTCACTTACCAACCACTGTTGTTAGAGACGAATGTAACATTTCAAGATCCTGTTACAGTTGGCGTAGACACAACAGATACAGCAATAACATATGCAGCAGGAACTCCAATGAAGCTTCTCTACTCATTCCCATTTTATAGGGTGAGTTATACTTATGATGTGTTAAGTAAATTTGATAATGCTACCCTTGGTCTTGGTGTTGTTGTCCAAATTCGTAATGCCTCTATTCGATTTGAAGCTCTTGATAATTCTGCAGAACTCTATGTTTCTCAAAACTTAGGTGTTGTTCCAGCTCTTGCTATCTACAGTGAGTATATGTTCCCATTTGGACTCACTTTGAGTGCTGACATTGCTGGAATTTATGCTAGTAGTGCGTTCTTTAATGGAGCAGATTTTGAGTTTACTGGTTCTATTTTAGATGCTTCACTTAGAGCAAGTTACGATATTGGAAATGGCTATTCCTTGTTTGGAGTTGCCCGTTTCTTTGGAGGAACAAGTAGTGGGGTTAGCCAATTCGATAATGATAGCTGGACAGTGAGTGATTATCCATTTACAGAGAACAATATTGCGACTCTCACTGCGAGTGTTGGACTTAAATGGAGTAAATAAATTTACCTAAATGTCATTGCGTGAGTGATGAAGTTCCATTAGACTAAATATATTAATTATTTGTTAAAAGGAACTTCTAATGTATACATACGTACCACACAGTGACCATCAGGTACAGCATATGCTACACACCATCGGTGTGAATTCAGTTGATGAACTGTTTTCTCATATAGATGGTGTTTTTTTGTCATCGTATGAAGATGATATAAAAGGGATGAGTGAAGAAGAGGTAAGAAAATATTTTCACCATATTGCCATTAAGAATAAGAGTGGACTCTCATTTTTAGGGTTTGGTATCTATTCTCACATCATTCCATCTGCTGTATCTGCTATTGCATCCTTGCCTGGGTTTGTGACCTCCTACACGCCCTACCAGGCGGAAATGTCTCAAGGATACCTACAAGCTATCTTTGAGTTTCAAAGTTATATCACCACCCTTACAGGGCTCGATGCTGCTAATGCTTCTCTCTATGATGGACATAGTGCAGCAGTTGAAGCGATTAATCTTATGTGTAAGGTTGGCAAGAAGAAAAAGAAGGTACTTATCTCATCTACCCTTCATCCATTTACCATAGAGGTCATCCAAACATGGGCTGATGTACACGAAATAGAGTTGATTATGACCAATGAGTGTAAAGGATGTGTTGATGTTTCAAGTATTATTGCGCTGTTAGATAATGACGTTGCGGGCCTATTGGTACAATCTCCTAATCGCTATGGCTTTGTTGAAGATTATAGTGAAGTGGCAGATAAGATTCATTCCTTTGGTGCATTATTTGCTATCTCTAGTGATCCCCTCTCTCTTGCCCTTCAAAAGAATGCACATGAGTGGGGTGCTGATATCGCCATAGGGGATACTCAACCTTTAGGTCTTCCTCTCGCTTTTGGTGGCGGCGTGTGTGGGTATATGAGTGTCGTGAGTTCTTTAATGAGAAAAATACCTGGTCGTGTTGTAGGTCAAACTGTTGATAGTCGAGGTAATAGAGCTTTTTGTCTCACCCTCCAAGCTCGTGAGCAACATATTACTCGCTTTAGATCTACAAGTAATATCTGTTCTAACCATGCCCATTATGCCTTAACGAGTACCATCTATCTTGCCCTTTTGGGGGATGTTGGCTTTAAGGAAGTTGCCACCCAAAGCTATGATAAAGCACACTATCTACATAGCGAATTGCAGAAGATAGATGATGTTGTTGTTAACTCAACTACCCCTTTCTTTTGTGAGTTTCCTATTGCATTTCAAACAAAAGAAAAATTAGAAAAGGCTATGAATCATTTTCTTAATTCCGATGTATTCATGGGAGTTCCTTTGTTCCCCTATACTCATCAATTAAACGATACTGCAACAGTCCTTGTTGCTGTAACTGAAAAACATACTAAAGAAGAGATAGACCTCTTTGTTTCCCTCTTGAAGGAGGTTCTTGTATGAATCTATTATTATCTGAACTCTCAACTGATGGGAAAAGGGGATATCAATTACCCCCGTCACGAGTTCCTTCCTTTGGGGGGTTGCCACTCTCTTTGAGAAAAACAGAAGAGGTAATTCTCCCATCTATTGGAGAATTAGAAGTGGTACGCCATTTTACCCATCTTGCTCATCAGACCTATAATGTAGATAAAGGGATTTATCCACTTGGCTCGTGTACAATGAAGTATAATCCAAAGATAAATGAAGAGATTGCCCGTAATCCTCTCTTTACTGATATTCATCCCCTTCAAGATGCTTCTACAGTTCAAGGCTCTTTATCTGTTCTCTATTCTCTTACTAAACGCCTTTGTTCTATTGTTGGAATGGATGATGGAACTCTCCAAAGTGCAGGCGGTGCACAAGGTGAATACATTGGATTACACATCATCAAATCCTATCATATGAGTCGGGGGAACAATAAACGAAATACAGTCCTTATCCCTACAAATGCACATGGAACGAATCCAGCTTCTGCCGCTTTTTGTAATATGGATGTGAGAGAGATTCCTGTGAATAAAGAGGGACTTGTAGATGTTGCCACATTAAGCGAATTGTTAGACGACACCTGTGCTGCCATTATGCTCACAAACCCCAATACTTTAGGATTATATGAAGATAGTATTAAAGCGATTGCGAGTGTTGTTCACTCATCAGGTGCCCTTTTGTATTATGATGGGGCTAACCTTAATGCGATTATGAATATCGTAAAACCAGGAGAAATGGGCTTTGATGTGTTGCATGTTAATGTTCATAAAACATTTTCTACTCCTCACGGAGGAGGAGGTCCTGGGGCAGGACCTGTGTTGGTAAAAGAGTTCCTCAGCCCATTTCTCCCATCTCCTCACATAATTAAGGAAGAGGATGGATACCGTTTTTCTCGTGACACTCCTATGAGCATAGGAAAAACATTGGGGTTTTGGGGTAACTTCCTTGTCCTTCTTCGCGCCTACTCCTACATCACCCACTTAGGAGATGACGGATTAAGGTATGCAGCTAAGATGGCTGTATTGAATGCTAATTATATGAAAGCACGACTTAAAGAATATATTCCTCTTTCCCATAAAGGGCATTACTTACATGAAATTGTCCTTTCATTAAAACAATTGAAAGAAGAGACAGGAATAAATACGTTTGATGTAGCAAAAGCCTTGATTGATAAAGGATTCCATCCCCCTACAATTTACTTCCCTTTAATAGTTCCAGAGGCTATGATGATAGAGCCGACAGAAACAGAATCACTAGAAGACATTGACTCATTTGTTGATGCCCTTATAGAGATAGTTAGAGTAGCTAAAGAACATGATGCTTCATTTGCACCCCCTCTCTTTAATACAATATGTGGGCGGGTAGATGAAGTAAATGCAGCGAGAAAACCAATACTTCATTGGTAGGAGATGTTAAAAGATGAAACAACAATATGATGTGGTTGTGATTGGGTCTGGTATCGCCTCCCTTACGAGTGCCGCCCTGCTTGCAAAAAAGGGGTTATCTGTATGCGTGTTAGAAAGGAATGATTATCCTGGAGGCTCTTGCGGATCTTTTCGTTTAAAAGGGAGAACAGTAGATCAGGGGACAGCTATGATCTTTGGCTTTGGTGAATCGGGGTTTAATCCGCATAGATTTGTCTTTAACGAACTTGAAGAGGAGATTGATGTAATTCATCATGAGTATCTCTATCGCCTCATCTATGATGGCTTTCCAATTCTTTTTCATAAAGACTTTGAAGATTATTTTACCACCTTAGAGAAACTTTTCCCCAACGCAATTAATCAAATTCGTTCTTTTTATGCTTATATTGATGATTTATATACCCATGTAATTGCTGCTGATACAACATATTTATCTCCATCAGAGATGAAAAATAGTGATAATCTAAAAACACTCCTTCTTCATCCTTTGCGACTTGCAAAGTTATTACCACTACTGAAAAAAAGTGCCGGCTCTGTGGTAAGGAAATTTATCAGTGATGAAGAAGTAATTAAATACTTTAATAAACTCACAAGTACCTATTGCTACACACTCCTCGATGAAACTCCTGCAATACTTGCTATCACGATGTTTATAGAAAACCATGTAGGTGGATCATATTATCCAGTAGGAGGGAGTTTTCAACTCCCTTTGAAATTAGAAAAAGCTGGAGAAAAGTATGGGGCAGATTATTTCTATCGCCACCATGTTTCTAAGATTCTTTTTGATAATAATACGCCCGTTGGAGTTCATGTAATTTCTGAAAATGAGGAGTTTGATGTTTATGGAAAAAACATCATCTATGGAGGAGTCCTTAAACCCCTCTATACCACGATGATAGATGAAAAATATCTAAATCCTAAGATAAAAGAGAAAGTACTCGCCCTTGAAATGTCTTATCCCTCTATTGCCCTTTATTGTGTGATTGATAAAAAGGGGCTTCCAGAGGGAACTCTTCCAATTGAAATGATGGGAGATAATCCAGATAAGTTAGATGAAAAAGAGATTACCCTGTATACCTTTAGTCTCGCTGACCCTTCAATTTGTAGAGAAGATGAGCATGTTGTTATTGCCCTAGGACCTTCACTTCGTTCTTGGCCTAACTTATCTGAGAAAGATAGGAAAAAAGAACTCTATGCTACACAAAAGAAAGAAGAAGCTAAACGATTAATGGATTCAGTTGACCTTCACTTTCCCCATTTTTCAGAGCATGTCAAAGAGTATGCTCTTGCTACTCCCACAACTATTGAAAGATTTACATTAAAAGAAAAAGGGTCTGTAGTTGGACCAAAGCAGAGAATTGGGCAAGATCTCCTTAATCGTCATCATGCACAAGGTGAGTGGGATTCTTTCTATTTTGTTGGTGAGTCAACGGTGATGGGCACTGGCTCTCCTGCTGTTACTATTAGTGGAATTTCTGCTGCAAATCTTATTTTAAGGAAACTTAAAGTAAAAGAGTACCGGTATGATGGACCTATAAAAGAGAGGGTGAAAGTATATGAGCATATAGGGCCTACGTTGAGAAAAGATGGAATGAGGGTAATTCCTTCCCTCAACGCCATAAAAGATGAAAAAAATATTTCTTTTCATGATGAAGCCTCTAATTGCCAGTGGTGTATCTCTTCTCCCTGTGTGAAAGCATGTCCTGCTGGATACGAAATTGTCCATATTATGAGGAAATTAGAATCTGGAAATATCTTAGGGGCTAAAAAAGCATTAATGGTAGATTCTGGTGCAACTCTTAGATGCTCTTCATGTGATAGTTTATGTGAAAAAGTGTGTGTTGCAGGTGAAATCCATGGTAAGGTAGTTCCTATAAAAGAACTTATTGAAAAAGTTGCTGTATATTGAGGAGAAATGAGAAGATGAATCGATCGGTTGAAGCTGTAGTAATTGGTGGTGGCATTGCTGGACTCACTTCTGCTTCTTACATTGCTAAAAGTGGAATCAAAACAGTCCTTATAGAATCGAATGATAAAATTGGTGGATACATGGGTTCCTTTGATAGAGAGGGGGTCATGTTTGACTTTGGTATTCGTGCAATTGAAAATTCAGGAGTAGTAAAACCTCTTTTAAAAGATTTAGGAGTTGAGAAAGAAGTCACTTTTCTTGAAAATGTGGTGGGACAGAATGTGATTGATACCCTTTATCCCATTAGGAATGTTGATGAGAGTATGGCATATCTTGATGGATTAGCTACACTATTTCCTCATCAAAAAAAAGAGTTAGAGACTATTAAAGAGTTAGTGAAGAAATCGATTAAAGATACCTCTTCTCTTTATGGATCTGATAATCCCCTATTTGCAAAAGGGTGGAGTAAAATGGTTAAAAGCATCTCC
>CAYZUR010000005.1:0-17900 GCA_964481535.1 uncultured Spirochaetaceae bacterium
ATTAGTTAAAGAGGAAGGCCTTATTGATTTTTCTCACTGTGCTAAATCTATTCATGCTAAAATTAGAGCCTACTATCCATGGCCTAAAGCCTATACCGATATAGAGGGAATTAAGCTGATGTTCTGTGATGTTGCCCTACCTATAGATCAAGTAGGAGATGAGTCAACCACAGGAATAGAGTCTGGAACTGTGGTGAGTTTTGATAAAACTAAGGGGCTAAAAATAGCCTGTTGTGATGCCTTTATCTATGTTTCAAGATTACAATTAGCAAGGAAAAAGGAGATGGATGCTTCTTCTTTTGTTAATGGCAATCCTCAGATTATTGGCTCAAAGTTGGGAGTATGATTAAGAAAAAATTAAAGTTCGTGTGTAAGACGTTTTTTATCACATTACTTATCTTGTTATTTTCCTTTCCATTAACAGCTATAGACCTTTCTGAAAAATGGGAAGATGGGGTGAAAGTTGCCTTAGTTCTTTCGGGCGGAGGGGCAAGAGGATTTGCCCATATCCCAATAATAGAAGCAATTGAACGACATAATATCCCCATTGATATTATTGTTGGTACAAGTATGGGAGCCCTTGTTGGTGGCATTTATGCCTCTGGATACTCTCCCCGTGATATGATAGAGCTGATTAATTCTTATGATATGATAGAGCTCTTTGCTGTTGCTCCAGCTCCATTTCAAAAACCAATTCTTTCCACTTTTGCTGATTACCGTGACAATATTCTCAACCTTTCATTTGATAAAAGAGGGGTAGGGAGGGTGAGTGGATTAATTGGAGATCAAAAGATATTAGAGATGTTGACCTCATCACTTATTAATGCATCCGCGATTACTAATTTTAACCACCTTCCAGTCCCTTTTCGCTGTGTTGGGACAGATTTAGTGACAGGGGAACAGATTATATTCTCCTCTGGTTCGCTTAGTGAAAGTATTAGAGCTAGCATTTCAATTCCTGGAATTTTTACCCCTGCAATAGTTAATAATAAATTAGTTATTGATGGAGGACTTGTAAATAATCTTCCTATTGATATTGCAAAAGAGATGGGGGCAGATATCATCATTGCTGTTGATGTAAACGCGGTTGATTATACCGTCACTAAAGAGGAATTAAGTTCTCTTACTGATATCTTGGGTCAACTTGCTGTTATTCTCACTAAAAATACTGTAGTGAATCAAATAGATGAGGCTGATTTACTATTTTCTCCCTTAGTCGAAGATTATGGAATATTAGCGTTTGCTTCTTACAAAGAAATTATAGCAATTGGAGCGAGCTGTGCTGCCCAAATGGATGATGCTCTTAAAAAGTTGAGTGAACAGATTTGTGCAATCAGAGAATGTAATCCTATTAATCCTGACAGGAAAGGATCCTATTTCCTTCTCCCTGAAATCGAAATTGATGATGTTATTCACACTCCACTCAATAGTGAAGGTGTTGTCCCTAGAGTGTTCCCGTTAAAGAATTTTCAACAATTTACTTCAAATTCCTTTTCAAAAGATGACCTTAGAGAACTTCACTTTCTTTTAAATGAAGAGAGAGAGTTACACCAATATGCTACAGTCTCACATCGCCTTACGAATGTTCGATATGATTATCAACAAAAACCTCATGGAATATTGGAAATACAAACCAAAGAGTTTGAAGATAGAGATAGCAGGTTTGGAGTTGGAGTATTTGGATCAACTCACCTTACATATTCTGGAGGATCTGATTTTTCATTCTATTTTGATCCAAATTTTTCACTCTCCTATCATACCGCTGATTTTATTATTCCTCATCTCAAATTTTCGTTTAATGCAGTTGAAAAAGAATTCGTTGAACTTTTTGCTGACCTCTCTTATACATGGAAAAACACCTTTCGATTAGGGGTATTTGGAACGTATCAAGTTGGTGCATTACATGCTTATCATGCCTCATCTTCACCTCTAGGGTATGGGGCTGATTATGCTGTTAAGCCTACTCTCTTTTTTGAAATAAACTCAGCACCATATCTTACTACACGAGTAAGTGCCCAAGTACGCTCAATGTGGTATGAAAATGATCCTTCTTCGTATACCAATCGCATTACCCCATCAATAGCCTTTGATGGAGTATATTCTCGACAAAAATTCACCTTGTTCCCAAAAAAGGGTATTCGAGTAGATCTTTCTGGCACTATCTTCTTTAGAGAGAAGATAGGATATAAAATGAATATTGGTGTAAAGCAATCCCTTCTTCTCACACATAACGATTCTCTCCTTTTTGATATAATTGTAGGTTCTACCCACTCAATTGATGCTCATGTAGATGATTATTTTCACTATGGTGGGTTTGATGGAATTGTTACAAAGCTACCTAACTATGTTGTGAGAAATATGCTCATCGGTGGAATTTCATACTTCCATTGGTTCACGACTTCCCCCATACCAGTAGTTCTTAAAGCAGGGGTGAAATTAGGTGCTAAAGGTCAATCGGCACAAGAGATCTATGCAGATGATTTATCTGTTATTCAAACTTCTCCATCAATTAGCTTTTCACCAGAAATAGATGTTGTTGGTTCTGTTGGGCTCGGATTCTCAATCCGTAATACGGACATTCTTATAGGAATTGCCGTTGATAATAATCTATCTGCTTCCCTCTTTGTTGAGGTTCGCTAATGTATACTAGGTGGACTGATTATACCCAGTATCTTGTAAGGCGCTATGGAAGTCGGGTATATCGCATTGGTATAGATGGGGGATTCACATGCCCCCATAGAACAAAAAACCTGACAGGTGGATGCATTTATTGTGACTCTCAGGGGGCTTCATCAGTCTATTTACGCACCCTTGAGAGTGATTATCATCGTAGTAGTCCATTTAAAAAAGATATTGATTCTACACTTCCCCTCATTAGTAATAAGAGTTTCTTATCTCGTCTTTCTTCAATTGATGAGCAGATAATAAAAGGGAAAAAGTATCTTGATACTCGTTTCCCAAATACTAAACGAAGTATTTATTTTCAAGCATACACGAATACTTTTGATACAATTGAGCATCTTAAGGCATTATATGATAGAGCCCTAGAAGGGGATGAGTATGTAGAGCTAATTGTTTCCACAAGGCCGGATTGTATTAATCAAGAAATAGTTGATTTGCTTTGTTCGTATAAAAATAGAGTACAAAGTGTATGGGTAGAACTTGGTCTACAAAGTGGTAATGAAGATTCCCTTGTATATCTTAACAGAGGACATAGTGCCCAAGATTATATAGATGCTGTTGCTTTACTAAAAAACAGTGGGATTGAAGTCTCTACCCACATAATATTAGGAATCCCTGGAGAGGGTGATGAGGATATTCTCAACACAGCATCTATTATGAGAGAAGTGAAAAGTGAAGCAATTAAGATTCATAACCTTCATATCGTTGCGGGAACTTCATTGTATGATTCCTATAAGAGGGGAGAAGTTGAGGCACCTGAAATGGCAGATCATCTTCATAATACAATTCTTTTCCTCACTCATATCGACAAAAATGTTGTAATTCAACGCCTTGTGAGTGATACTCCAAGGCATAGACTCGCCTCCCCAAGAGATTTTCCCGATAAGGGATATTTTTTACTTTCTCTTGATACATTAATGAAGGAACAAGGTGTGGTTCAAGGAGAATATGTATAATGAAAAAGAGAGTTATTTACCTACAAGTGTTTGCCCGACTCGTAAGTCCTCTTGTTACCCTAATAGTGACAATATTTTCTCTTCTTCCATCAAGCAGCCTTCCACCAACAATCCTGTTTTTTTCTTTTAGTGATAAAATCCTTCATCTCATTGCATATATTGCTGTTTCTGGTACAATTAGTATAGCACTTGCTAAAACTGATGATAATTGGACTGCAAAAGAGTATGTGTTAAGCAATTCACGCAGATTGATAGTCACTTTCATTGTTGTATTTGCAATTGGGTCTATGATAGAAATAGTTCAACCAATGTTTAATAGAGGAAGAGAAGTGTTAGACCTTGTTTTCAATAGTATGGGATCTATTGTGGGGATTATTTTAGGAATGACTTTCCTATTTATTGTGCAAAGGAGTTGTAATGGAAAAGAAATTATATAATGAGTTAGTTTCATCAATTTCAATAGAGCTCATAAAAGCTTCCACTCATCTAGAAGACTCTCTCGTTAATGCGATAAAAGAGATGAAGAGTGTTTTTGAAAGAGCGGTAGCAGAAAGTGATAAAGAGACTCGTGAGCACCATCGAACGGAAGCTTCCTTATTAGTTCTTACGATGATTTTAAAAAACTTGAAATTAGCAGCTGAAAAACAGATTCCTATGTGTCAAGATACTGGAATGCTTGTTGCTTTTGCAGATATTGGTCCAGATGCTCCTTTTAGATTAGAAGAACTTGAAAAGGTGATCACAGAGGGAGCTGCTTTGGCTTTCGATAAAGGACATTTTCGGCACTCTATTGTAACAGACCCCCTTTTTAAGAGAGAAAATACTCAGTCAAATCTCCCTTTTGTTTTTCATGTTGCCACTCAACAACAAAAAGGACTTTCGCTTCATTTCCTTTTAAAAGGATTTGGAAGTGAAAATTGTAGTGCAATGAGAATGCTTAACCCAACAGCAACACCATCTGCTGTCATTGATGCTGTTTGTGAAATGGTAAAAACGGCGGGAGGAAAACCATGTCCTCCTATAGTTGTAGGAGTTGGCATTGGTGGTACTGCCGATATGAGTGCTGTATTAGCAAAAAGAGCATTACTTAGAGAAGTTGGAGTGCATCACGCTGATAGTGAGTATTGTGAATTAGAAAAAGACCTCTTGGTGAAGTTACAAACAACAGATATTGGACCTGGTGGTTTTGGAGGTCCTCTTACAGCCCTCGGTGTCTCTGTTGAATATATGGCAACTCATATTGCAGGGCTTCCTGTTTCAGTTGCAATTAGTTGCTGGGCTGACCGGAAAGCTCACGTTTATCTCTAAGGGAGGAAACAATGAAACATTATAGACTTCCATTATCTAAAGAAGAGAGATCCTCATTACGTATATATGACCAAATCAGTTTATCTGGTTCTATTCTTGTAGGAAGAGATAAGGTGCATCAAAAACTGGAAGAACTTATTTCATTAGGGAAAGAGCTTCCTATTTCATTAACCGACCAAGTTATCTATTACATGGGGCCAGCTAGGAAGAAAGAGGGTGATGTTATTGGCTCTTGTGGCCCTACCACTAGTGCCAGAATGGATCCTTTTACCCCCATGTTGATGGATCATGGTCTCATGGTAACAATAGGGAAAGGGCCCAGGAGTGCATCTGTTAGTGAAGCGATTACAAAGCATCAAGGACTCTACCTCGTTGCCTTTGGTGGCTGTGGGGCCCTCTATGCAGGGTGTGTGAAACAGATGAAGCCCATTGCATTTGAAGAATTAGGCCCTGAAGCTCTCATTGAAATTATTGTTGAGGACTTTCCTGTGATCGTGGGAATTGATTCAACAGGAAATAGCACATTCTTATAAAGTTTTACTAGACGTAAGGGTAAAATGCTACTACCATCAATAAATGGGTGTGGATAAAAGGAAATGTGTAGATGCCAGGGAATTTTTCTAAAAAAATTTGTGTTACTGCTTTTATTGTATTGACTCTTTTATTAGGTACTTTTATTAGTTGTGAGGCTCAAAGTGAGAGGCCTGGTAAAACATATGTCGACTCTTCAGGTAAAGAAAATAATCAACAAGAAATAGCACCTCCATTAGAGGAAGAAGTACAACCGATAAGTCCCCTTTCTCTACTTGAATCGAAAGTATTAGATATATTCACTTCTCAATCTATTGAAGATAATCTTATAGATCGTTTTAGCTATACCTATGGGTATATGCTTATGGATAGTGCGATGCGAGAATTACCTAGTCTTAATCCAGAATTATTCCTAAAAGGTGCTTATGATATAGGAATCCTAAAAAATGAATTGCTCTCTAAAGAAGAGAGAAATTCTTCATTATTTCAATTTCAAGAAAGATTAATTAATGAAGCCGGCCTTAGAGTAAAAGAGCTTGCAGATAACAATTTAAAAGATGCTGAGAGTTTTCTAGCGGTGAATAGTCAAAGAGAAAATGTTGCAACTACAGATAGTGGTCTTCAGTATGAAATAATGACTCCGACAGAAGGTCCGTCTCCTACTGAAAAAAGTGTTGTGAAGGTGAATTACCGCATCACCTATTTAGATGGAAGAGAGGGAGATTCTTCAGTACCAGGAATTCCTAGTACCTTTAAAGTATCTAATCTTGTAGATGGATTTAAAGAAGGGATATACTTGATGACAGTCGGTTCTACCTATAAATTCTATGTCCATCCTAAACTTGGCTATGGAGAAAGTGGGTCTACTCGAATAGAACCCAATACCCTCCTTGTTTTCGATGTTGAACTTGTGGAAATTGTGGATCAGTGAGAATTAAGAATCTCAAGTAATTCCTCTAGTTTTCTTATGTGGTAGGTATAATGCTTAACCTCTGGTTCTTCCATGTTATAGCGGTTAATCCAACAGCTCTCTAGGTGAGCATTTTTTGCCCCTTCGATATCACTCTGTATGCTGTCTCCTATCACAAGGGGAGATGAGAATGGGAGATCTAATCTTTTAAGGTGCTCAAATGTTTTCGTAAAAAATTGAGCATTAGGCTTCAATGCTCCCAATTCTTCTCCTATAGCGATAAATGAGAAAAAATGGGAAGTTTTTGTTGCCATAATTCTCCCCCTCTGAACATGTGCAATTCCATTAGTAATCATTGACATGTGAAGCCCCATCTTTTGAATTTCATTAAGAACATCGATGGTATCTTCATAGAGATGATACGACTGGCTTAAGTAATGAAGATAAAGGTCAGAGGCTTTTAACGAATCAAAATCTACTGAATTTGCACTGAAGAAACGACGAAAGCGTTCTGTTTTCAATGCTTCTAGGGTGATTAATCCCATTTCAAGGTCAGTCCACAGTTGATAATTTATTTGATGATATTGTTCTAGCATCTCATCTGTAACAATGAGGTTCGCTTCAGTGAAAAGATTTTTTAATGCAAATTGTTCACATGCCATAAAATCGTAAATAGTTCCATCAGCGTCAAATAATAGGTGGTCGTACATAATATTCCTTTACAAATAGATATAAAAAGGGTAATTTTGAGTTAAGTCTAGTTACGTAATACTACAAAAGGAGGGATTATGGCAAGAGATAAGAAAATGGTCTTTGTCTATATGTTTTTTGGTGTGCTCCTCATAGCACTTGGGGTCTTTATGATGGTTCGAGAGGATTTGGTGAAACAAATTCTTGTAATAGCCCTCGGCCTTAGTGCATTAATGAGCTCGATAGTCTCTCTTGTTACCCTTAAAAGATTCCAATTCTCCCGTTTCTCTTTCTCTGCAACCCTTTTTAAAGGGATAACTGGAATTATTATCGGTGTGCTTGCAATTATTCTCCCCCTCTTTGCTAGTGAAAGTGTGTGGGATGTGATTATGTACATCCTTGCTTCTCAGTTTATCATTGCATCATTTGTCCTTTATCAAAACTCTTTTGTTTTGAGGAAAACAGCTTTTGCATCTCGTCCACTTCTCATAGAAGCCACTATATCATTAGTACTTGCCCTTCTATTATTTGTGTTTCCAAGAGAATCAGCCGCTCTGTTTATCTTATTGTTATCTATCATTGTGATGGTTGTTGGTCTTACCTTTATGCTATTAGGATATTTTTATTCGAGAAGCAAAAAGAATGTCGAAGTCACCATTAAAGGAGATATAGAGGAAGAGTAGAGTCTCTTGACACTCATTTAATCCTCCTATAGTGTAAACTTTATGAAATACACGCACCACCTTCATCATCATATCTCATTTTCTTGAAGTAATGCGTGTGCATGTAGTAATTAACTAATAGTAGCTCCGCATTTTGCGGGGCATTTTTTATAACTAAAAGAGGTGTATTTGAATGGAAACTCGTTTGAAAATTGCGTTACAGAAAAGTGGTCGATTAAGTGAAAAATCCTTACAATTAATTCGTGAAAGTGGAATTCATTTTAGCTCTAACTCTCGTGTTTTAAAAGAAGAAGCAGAAAATTTTCCAATAGAATTCCTCTATCTTCGTGATGATGATATTCCTTCTTATGTCTATGATGGGGTTGCTGACATTGGAATTGTTGGGCGTAATGAACTTGATGAGCAAAACTTTCCCTTAGAAGTAATAAGGGATTTAGGATTTGCAAAATGTAGATTATCGATTGCAGTTCCGCTCGATTTTCAATATACAGGATTAAAGAGTTTAGAGGGGAAAAGAATAGCAACAAGTTATCCAACAATTCTCCAAAAAGTCCTTAAAAAAGCCGATGTAAATGCAAGGATTTATGAAATTTCAGGTTCTGTTGAAATAACACCTGCAATCGGGGTGGCTGATGCAATTTGTGACCTTGTGAGCACTGGTCTAACACTTGCAAGTAATGGGCTAAGGGAAGTAGAATCAATTTATACCTCTACTGCTGTTATGATAGGCCACACAGGAATGAGTGAAGAGAAGGTAAAAATCCTTAATAGACTATTACTTCGACTTGATGCTGTGATGAAAGCCGCAGATTATAAATACATCATGTTTAACCTCCCTAAAGAGCACTTATCGGAAGTTGCTACAATCATTGGCGGAATGAAAAGCCCAACAGTAACTCCTCTTATTGATCATGACTGGGTAAGTGTACAGACTGTAGTTCATGAAGAGAGGTTTTGGGATGCCCTAGAGCAATTGAAAGCATTAGGAGCTCAAGGGATATTAGTCACTTCAATAGAGAAAATGGCTGATTAACATATAGTGAAAGGAGTCGTTCGTGTTAGACGTTTTTTATAGTTTATCATCACAAGAAGTTGCAACAACACTCTCTCGAAGTACAGCGAAAACAAGTGTACAGGTGAAAGAGCAAGTTGCCCTAATTATTGAGGAAGTAAAACAACACAAAGATACTGCACTATTTGAGTATACTAAGAAATTTGATAACACCTCGTTAACATCTCTCATGTACAATAAAGACGAGATAGCAACTTCTGGGGAGAAGTTATCGTCTTCTTTAAAAGAGGCAATTGGAGTTGCGTATCATAATATTAAGAAGTTCCATGTATCTCAAAAACCAAAGCACTCAACAGTAGAAGTAATGCCTGGTGTCTATTGTTGGCAAAAGAGCCTCCCTATAGAGTCTGTTGGACTCTACATTCCAGGGGGAACAGCTCCTCTTTTTTCTACATTATTGATGTTAGCAATTCCTGCTAAAATAGCGGGATGTGAAAAAATTGTAGTAGTAACCCCGCCTTCAAAGGATGGATCTGTAGACCCTGCAATCTTATATGCAGCTAAATTAGTCAACGTAGATACGATATTTACTGTGGGAGGAGCCCAAGCAATAGCTGCCCTTGCCTTCGGTACTGAAAGTATTCCTAGAGTAGATAAAATTTTTGGCCCTGGAAATACTTACGTGACAGAAGCAAAACAACAAGTCTCTCAATTAGGAGTTGCCATCGACATGCCTGCAGGGCCCTCTGAAGTCATGGTGGTTATTGATAATAGCACGAATATCATTCACGCAAGCAGTGACATTCTTAGTCAATGTGAACACGGATTTGATAGTCAAGCAGTGTTAGTTATTATTGCAAAAGACAAAAAAGAGGGTGATGAAATAGCTAAACAAGTAAAAGAAGAAATCATAAGGCAAACGAGTGTACTCTCTAGAAAAAGCTTTATTACCTCTTCCCTCGATAACTCTTACATTGTAATAGTCTACTCAATACAAGATGCTCTTACTGTGATCAATAGTTATGCTAGTGAACACCTTATCCTTAATAATAATGACTTTTCAGCCCTGGAAGAAGGGGTAAAACATGCAGGATCTGTATTTTTAGGCGATTATTCTCCTGAATCAGCAGGGGATTATGCTTCTGGAACTAATCATACACTGCCCACTAGTGGATATGCTAAAGCATACAGTGGTATTACACTTTTGAGCTTTTTAAAGACCATAACATACCAGAGAATAACATATGAAGGGTTGAAAAATCTTGGGCCAACTATTATAGAGATGGCAGAGTATGAAACTCTTGATGCTCATAGCAATGCAGTAAAAGTACGAATGAAAAAAAGAGAGGAAGAAACTAAATGAATTTGTATAGTGTGAAGCAATTAATGAGAAAAAACATCCTCTCTCTTGTCCCATATTCATCTGCACGTAATGAATTTGATGGAGAAGGATCAGTCTTTATTGATGCAAATGAAAATTATCGTGATTTTATAGAAGATAAGGGACTTAATAGATATCCTGATCCACAACACAAAGCATTAAAACAAGAAATTGAAAAAGTAATGGGAATCCCATATGAAAATATGGTTATCGGAAATGGAAGTGATGAACTTATTGACCTCCTCTTTAGAATATTTTGTGTCCCATCAAAAGATAAAATTTTGATGATGAGTCCAACATATGGAGCGTATAAAGTATTTGCAGATATTAACGATGTGGGAGTCTCTTATTGTCCTCTTAAGGATGACTTTTCAATAGATACAGATCGCCTTGAAGGTCAGTGTCATCTAATAAATAGTGGAGTGTTAGAAAATGGAATTCATAAACTTCTATTTATCTGTTCTCCTAACAATCCTACGGGCAATAGTTTCCCACTCGATCAAATAGCTGAGATAGCAAGAAGATTTCGAGGTATTACGGTAATTGATGAAGCGTATATCGATTTTTCAGAAAAAGAATCAGCTATTGCTCTTCTTGAGGATAATGAAAGAGTCGTTATCCTAAGGACACTTAGCAAAGCATATGGACTTGCTAATGTGAGAGTTGGCATAGCAATAGCTTCTAGGGAAATTGTTAAGATAATGCACAATGTGAAATACCCATACAATGTAAGTGGAATACAACAAGAAGTTGCTATTCAAGCCCTTAAAGCACATGAAGAAGTTGCATCTACTATTACTACTATTGTTGCATCGAGAGAAAGAGTTGCCAAAGAACTTGCAGCACTCTCATTTGTTCAAAAAGTATTTCCTAGTGATGCAAATTTCCTGTTAGTGAGAGTTGATGATGCACCACAACTCTATTCAATGCTTCTGAAAAAGGGGATTATTATTCGTAACAGATCTTCTGTTCGTGGCTGTTATGGGTGTGTGAGGATTACTATTGGAAGTGAAGAGGAAAATAGGTTACTTATCAAAACTCTTAAAGAATTCGAGGCAATACTGTGAAAAAACCAGCCGCTCTTATCATTCCATTAGTAAAGTCAATTATTGAAAAAGAGGGTGATACCATTCTTTGGACTAAAGGGGTGTTTCATTCACTTCGTAGTATTACTCAAGAAGGGCTTTATTCAATTATTATTGTAAATAATTCGAAGCAAACGAATCAACAAGTAGACTATATTAGACAGACACTAACTGGTGAATCAATTTGCATTGAATCGATTGTTTCCTCCACTGAAGATCTTATTGTTGACTCACATCTCTCAATCTCGTTAGTAGAGACATCTCTTTCTATTAAATATACTCCTTTTACTTCGTGGAACGAAATTCTCCCTTCTCTTGTCTCTTTAGTTCAATTGGACGAGAGAGTATATACCGCACAGAGAAAGACAAAAGAAACTTCCATTTCTCTTACCCTCAATCTTGATGGTTCTGGTAAGAGTGAAATAGAAACTCATATCCCCTTTTTAAATCATATGATGGACCAAATTGCTAAACATGGACGTATTGATCTTATCTTAAGGTGCGATGGAGACATCGAAGTTGATGAACACCATAGTGTTGAAGATGTTGCCATCGTATTTGGAGAAGCACTGTTAAAAGCATTAGGAGATAAAAAGGGAATACGACGATACGGAAGTATGACTCTCCCAATGGATGATGTTACCAGTGTTGTTGCTATTGATTTCTCTAATCGTCCCTATTTTGTGTGGAATGTAGAGTTTTCAAGAGATATGGTGGGCACATTTCCTACAGAAATGGTGTATCATTTTTTTAAATCTTTTAGTGATGAAGCGAGATGTAATGTTCATATGAGTGTTACCAAAGGTAACACTCATCATCAAGTAGAGGCATTATTTAAAGCATTTGCCCGCTCTATAAGGGAAGCCATATTTCGTTATCCAGGAAATACAGACCTTCCATCTACTAAAGGAGTCCTATGAGTAATAGCATAGTTATTGTTAAATATAATGCAGGAAATATTAGATCTGTCCATAGTGCTCTTAAGAGAATTAATGTTGATGCTATAATTACTGATGATGTAAAAAAAATTAAAGGAGCTTCTCGGGTAATATTTCCAGGAGTGGGGGAAGCTTCGAGTGCAATGCGCTATTTAAGAGAAAAACACCTTGATGAAGTTCTTACTAATCTTGCCCAACCTTTTTTGGGAATTTGTTTAGGGCTACAATTGATGTGTGCCTCTAGTGAAGAAAATCATTGTTCATGCTTATCTATATTTGACTCTAACGTGGTAAAATTTAATGTCCCTAGTGGAATAAAAGTTCCTCATATGGGATGGAATACCATTTCTCATAATAACGATTACCTATTTCAAGGAATTAGCAATGAGAGTTATGCCTATTTCGTCCACTCTTATTATGCTACCCTTATCAATGAGACAATTGCTACGTGCACCTATGGGGATGTATCATTTAGTGCAGCTCTTGGGGTGAATAATTATCGTGGACTTCAATTTCATCCAGAAAAGAGTGGGTCAATTGGGTCTACCATATTAGAAAATTTTCTAAAGGGAGAATAGAGCAATATATGCGTATTATACCTGCTATAGATATTATTGGTGGATCGTGTGTTCGTTTAAAAGAAGGCAATTATGATGAGAAAACTCACTATAGTGATAACCCCCTTGAAATGGCAAAATCTTTTGAAGATGCCGGTTGCTCTTACCTTCATCTAGTAGATTTAGATGGTGCAAGATTAGGAAAGATAGTAAATATTAAAGTAATTGAACAGATTGCGAAAAACACCTCTCTTAAGATAGATGTTGGTGGTGGGATTAAAAGTAGGGAAGATGTCATAAAGGTATTTGAAAGTGGCGCTCTTCAAGCTACTATTGGCTCTCTTGCTGTGAATAATGAAGAGCTGACCCTCTCTCTTTTTGAAGAGTTTGGTCCCCATAAACTCATCTTAGGAGCTGATTGTAGAGATGGATATATCTCAATTGGTGGGTGGAAAGAGACAACGAAAATACGAGTTGAAGAGTTTGTTAAAAAATATATCACTTATGGATGTAAAAATATTATTTCAACAGATATCTCTAAAGATGGGATGTTACAAGGACCATCTTTCTCTCTCTATTCATCCTTAAAAGAGGCAACACAATCAATAGATGGTGTAAAGATTATTGCTAGTGGTGGTATTTCTTCAATTGACGATGTGCACAAACTTAAAGAATTAGATCTTGATGGAGTAATTATTGGAAAAGCTATATATGAGAATTACATCACTCTAAAAGAGATCTCTCACTATATATCACAATGGGAGGCTGGTAATGCTCGCTAAAAGAATTATCCCCTGTTTAGACGTGAAAAATGGGAGAACGGTAAAAGGTGTTAATTTTATTAACCTTATTGATGCAGGAGACGCAGTAGCGTTAGCCTCGTTGTATGCACAGATGGGGGCAGATGAACTTACCTTTTTAGATATTACTGCAACGATAGAAGAAAGGGGTACTTTTACACACCTTGTTCGACGTATTGCTGATGTGATAGATATCCCATTCACTGTTGGTGGGGGAATTAGAAGTGTGAAGGATGTGGGGGATTTATTAGAAGCAGGTGCTGATAAAATTTCGATTAATAGCATTGCAGTGAAAGATCCATCAATTATTCATACCCTTGCTTCAGAATTTGGCTCTCAATGTATTGTTTGTGCGATTGATGTGAGACGTGATCTTGTGACCAAAAATCATGAGGTGTATGTCTCTGGGGGACGAATCGCAACAGGATTAGATGCATTAATGTGGGCTAAAGAGGTCGAGGACAGGGGAGCGGGTGAAATATTGTTAACTAGTATGGATAGTGATGGAACGAAGAATGGTTTTGCCCTCGATATCACTCGGGCGATAAGTGATTCAGTTAATATTCCTATTATTGCTAGTGGTGGAGCTGGAACAAAAGAACATTTTCTTGATGTGTTCAATAAGGGGGGGGCAGATGCTGCCCTTGCTGCTTCTATTTTCCATTTTTCTGAGATTCCAATTCCAGAACTAAAGATTTTTTTATACAAACATGGTATACCTATACGCCTTAAGCATTAGTGGAGGAGTTTACATGCAACTAAATTTTGACAAAGGTAACGGATTAATACCAGCTATTATCCAAGATGCCATCACAAAGAAAGTATTGATGCTCGGTTATATGAATGAAGAGTCATTAAAGATCACCAAAGAGAGGGGACTTGTTACTTTCTATTCAAGATCAAGGCAGACTCTTTGGACAAAAGGGGAGACAAGTGGCAATTATCTCAACGTAAGAGAGATTACCTCTGATTGTGATAATGACACGTTGTTAATCAAAGCTGTTCCTTCGGGCCCTGTGTGTCACACTGGTAGTGATACCTGTTTTGATGAAACAAATGATCCAGAGAAGATCAAGAATAGTGAATTCCTTTTTTACTTAGAAGAAGTTATTCATGATAGAAGAGATCATCCAATCGAAGGATCTTATACAAACCTCTTATTTAATCGGGGAATTAATAAAATTGCCCAAAAAGTTGGAGAAGAGGCAGTAGAGCTTATTATTGAAGCAAAAGATAATAATAAATCCCTCTTTTTAGGAGAAGCTGCTGATTTGATGTATCATTTGATTGTACTCCTTGCGCAAAAGAACATAAAATTAGAGCAAGTGTTTGAAGTCCTTAAAGGGCGTCATTCTCGTTAGGAGATAATAGTAATGGATGATAATTCAGGTCACATAAAAATTGGATTGCGCCTCACTTTTCTCTCTATCGCAATGAGTATTGTTCTTGCTGCAATAAAATTCTCAGCTGGTATTATAGGTAATTCTAGTGCCCTTATTTCTGACGGAGTGAACTCTCTTGGTGATATCGTGGGATATGCAATTCTCATGATATCGTTAGCATATTCTGGGAAAAAAGCTGATAGTGGACACCCATATGGGCACGAAAAAGTGGAGAGCGTAGTCTCTTTCTTTTTTTCGTTAGCTATTGTTGCAACAGGGCTGGTAATTGGCTATGCAGGAATCGTGAAATTAACCCAACCAGAACCCCTTACTCCCCCAACAATTGTTGCCTTAATCGGTGCTATTGTTTCATTGATTATTAAAGGAGCTTTATATATAGCTTCTTTAAGGGCATATAAAAAGACACACAGTAGTTCGATCAAAGCATTAAGTGTGGATCACTTCAGTGATGCCATAGCCACAACAGGTGCACTTGTTGGAATTATTATTGCAACATTAGGATTCCCTCTATTTGATCCTTTAGCATCTCTGTTTATTGCGTTCTTTGTTATATTTAGTGGATTAAAAGTCTTAGTCATCTCCTTTAATATTTTAATGGATGTTTCTGCTGACCAAGTTATTATTGATAATATTACTTCCATTGTTCTCGAAAATGATGATGTTAAACACATTGATGTTCTAAAAACTCGAACTGTTGGTAGTGGATGTTATGTTGATATTGAAATTAGTGTAGATAAAGATCTTTCCCTTAACCAAGCACATCTTATTGCTGAAGATGTGCATGATCGAATAGAAGATAATATAGAAGAAGTTCGCCATGTCATGGTGCATACTAATCCATGTGATGAGTAGTTTTCTATACACGAGGAAACTCTTCTTTGGAAGTCTGATTCCACTCATCATTCTCTAGCATAGAGAGGTCCAATAACTAACAATACAGGAAAAAGATCAGAGAACTTGCTGATTTCTATTTTGACGGCAATTTATTGTCAGTACTAAAATCACATTATCAAATAACAATTCAGAAGCTGATTATTTTATTCCCAGTAAATATCTACAACCTCCGGGTATTCATCAGTAAGAGAGCTATACCCTTTTCCAGAATCTTTTAATGTATTATCAAAAAACTTGAAAATAAAATCTCTCTGAATTTCTCCACTTCTGCTGCTGTCTAATGTGCCTGCAAATCCAATAAGCTTACTGACAGGCTCAAACATATACATCATAGTAAAATCCTCATGGTTTGCTCCATTAAGCTGATACATTTCAGTTCCTGTATTTGGACTGTTTTCAATTATCTGAAGGTTCTCATTGTTTTTATGATCTACCCATTGTTCACTGCAGAGGAAGACACTCGGTACAGCAAGTCCTTGACGCAAGATCTCAGACTCAACGGGTTCTATCCAAGGATCAAGCCCAAAAACAGCTGATACTCGCTCGTCAGTAATTGCAAGCCTGGTAACTCCACCACCACCGGTAGAATGTCCTATCATACCTATTGAATTGAGATCTATGCAGTTCGAAAAAAATCCGGGCTCCACAATTGTTGTGTGCTCAGGATTTCCCTCATCAAGCTGTAGCAAAAGATCAAGAACAAGCTTTGCATCGAGCGAATAGGTTTTAACAAGCCTGTTTGAGGCAGCGGCAAAGCTGTCATCTTCACCAGGAGGCAGAGCGTCAACATCCAGCTGAGCAACTATACCATCATCAAATACAGTCGCCAGACTCCCATAGCTATGGTCGATGCTGACAGCAATAAAACCATTTGCGGCCAGAAGCTCACCTAGGTCAGAGTGTAGATTCCGAAAACCGCGCCAGCCGTGGGAAATCACAACGATTGGATATGGATTACGCGGTTGTCTTATTGGTACATTTTTATAGCTGTTTGATTCTATCCGTGCTGTATATTCCATCAGAAACCCCGGAGCCCCTGCAATAGCTGTTATCATTCGCGCTACATCTGGGCCATCCGAAAGCCAGAAATCTTTTTTTGCACCTTCAATGTCCTCTGCCGGATACCAGAACTGGAGTCTGATCTTGCGTGGAGCACCTGGTGAATCGCCATAAATCTCTGATCTATCAACATCAACAGCATCGAAACTGATAGTTCCCACATTATATTCCCCATCTATTTCAGGCATTTGATTATATGGGAAAATTATTAATAGACCAATAGTGAGCACAAGAAAAACAAGCCAGAAAATAAGCATGAAAAGCCTAACCCTTCTTCCAGCCACCTTTCCTCTAATTGACATCAATGTAATGACAAGGTAATAAATGATAAACGCGTATTCAATGTACATCTGCCAACGAGGTCCCTGAACTATCAAATGAGCTACAGTTAAAACAACTATAACAGAAGCGAGCAAAATCTGAATTCGCGGTGACTTTACAGACTTAAAAAACACTAAAAGAAAAAACACAATAGATAAGATTACAATTATTAATTCCACTTTTTAATCCTTCATCTCAGGTACCAAAGCAATTTATTTTATCGACCAATCATAAAAAATGATGAGCCTAGGTATCAATACATGTTTTAAAAAAGTTTAAGGTATGATACTGCCTAAAAAAAACGGCCAATTAATTGAGCCTCATTACTTATGAGAAAAAATGTACTTTTATTCTCAGCCGGAGTCAACCAATTATTTGTTTAATGCTTCCTAATTTTGTTATAATAGATTTATTCTAATGGCTATCGTCTCTCTTCTTGAAAGGCCTGAAATTGGCAGAGGGGCTTCTCCTTTAGGGGTATAACCATGAAAAGGTTTTGTGGCTATATCCATACAAAGTGAATTTACAGATCAAGTTTTTATGGATGCACCCTATGTAAGGAGTGCATAAAGTGATTAATAGATCGATGTACTATGAGAAAATCAGACAGTTTATTGATAAGCCTCTTATAAAGATAAAAACCATCTTTTGCACAGAGTTGGTAAATGATTGATATTAGAGCGATGGAAG
>CAYZUR010000006.1:0-11036 GCA_964481535.1 uncultured Spirochaetaceae bacterium
CTCTTCTACTGTATAGCTGGTAAGAATAGATTCTACTTCTTTCTTTTTTTCATAATAGTGGGGAAGCATGTCTCCATTATTAGTGATATTGCATTGAGATGAACCTGTGATGAGAAGCTTTTTAGCTACTTTTTCTTGCCCTTCAAATATGGTAATAGAGATATCCTTATGAAGAATATCTCTTTGAATAGCTGCAAAGAGGGCGCTAAAAAGACCACTAGCCCCGCCTCCTATAATTGCGATACGTGTTTTCACTTTACCCTTATTTCTCTTCTCGTTTGATAATGAGATGAAGGTCATCTAATTGTTGCTGGTCAACAAAAGAAGGAGACTCATCCATAGGGGAGATAGCTGCAGTATTTTTAGGGAATGCAATTACTTCTTTAATAGAAGTCTCTCCTGCCATGATCATCACCATTCTGTCTATTCCAGGAGCAATGCCACCGTGTGGTGGGGGGCCATATCTAAATGCATTTAATAGGAATCCAAAACGTTCCTGGCTCTCTTCATCTGGAATATTACAAATTCTAAAGACTCGTTTTTGTAGTTCAATGTCATGAATTCTTATAGAACCCGAGGCAACTTCATACCCATTGAGTACTAAGTCATACAAATCCCCTTTAACAGCACCTGGGTCACTCTCTAAGGAGTCAATGTACTGAGCTTGAGGCATACTGAACATATGGTGAGCTGCTTCCCAGTGGCCGCCCTCTTCGTTGTACTCAAAGAGTGGGAAATCAATTATCCAACAGAAAGCAAACTTCTTAGGGTCAATAAGCTGTAAATCTTTTGCTAACTTTACCCTCACAGCTCCTAATGCATTACATGTTGTTTTCCAGTTATCTGCAACAAACAGGAGCATTTCACCTGGTTTTGCATCTGTGTAAGCGATTACTTCTTGTTGTATTTCAGTAAGGAATTTACTAATTCCTCCCTCTAATTCGCCATTCTCATTTATCTTTGCCCATGCGAGGCCTTTTGCTTTATAGACCTTTGCAGCTTCTTCTAAGCTTGTAATATACTTTCTAGAGAAGGCAACTATACTATTCGCTGGAGCTTTTATGACTTTTACACACCCATCATTACTAAGGACATCTTTAAATGTAGAGAAAGAGCTCAATTGAGCTAATTCATTAAAGTCGAGCAGTGGTAAATCATATCTCAAGTCTGGTTTATCTACACCATAGGTGTTAATAGCATCATACCAGGTAAGGCGAATAAAGTGCTTAGGGGTCTCATAGTTCATTACTTTGGCAAATACATGATGAAAGAGTTGTTCCATAACTAACAAAACATCATCACGGTTAACAAAGCTCATTTCCATGTCGAGTTGAGTGAATTCTAATTGTCTGTCTCCCCTCGCATCTTCATCTCTGTAGCAGCGAGCAATTTGAAAATATTTGTCAAAACCACTTACCATGAGAATTTGTTTTAGAAGTTGTGGACTTTGAGGAAGGGCATAGAATTTACCTGCATACAAGCGAGAAGGTACTAAGAAGTCTCTTGCCCCCTCGGGAGTAGATTTTAGGAGTGTGGGTGTTTCAATTTCATAGAAGTCTCTGTCACTAAGGAATTCTCTAATAGCACGAACAAAATCGTGTCGTAGTTTAATTCTCTTTTGCATCCCAAATGAGCGTAAGTCGAGATAGCGATATTTTAGGCGTGTCTCTTCTTTAGCATCTGATTCTTCATCTACTAAAAATGGTGGTGTTTCACAGACGCTAAGGATTTGAATTGATAACACATCAACTTCAATTTCACCACTAGCCATCTCTTTGTTGATCATTGACTCAGGGCGTCCTTGTACAACACCTTCAACACTTATGCAGTATTCATTATGTAAAGAAGAAGCAATTTCTGTTACTTCTTTAGGGGCTGTATCAGAGACGACTACTTGGGTAATCCCATAGCGATCTCTGAGGTTAATAAAATGGATTCCCCCATGATTACGACTTCTGTGTACCCATCCATTGAGAACAACTGTTTTACCAACATCTTCTTTACGTAATTGACCACACGTAACGGTTCTTTGCTTGTATTCCATGGAGGAAATATAGCACTATTTGTCAATCTATTTCAATGTGGAACAGTGGCTATCTGTTTGACTCACCTAATATTCTTCTCTCATTAGCAACCGCAAGCATAAGTTTAATTCGGTTCTCTTGATTCACCCTTGTAGCCCCTGGGTCATAATCAATAGGAACTATATTCATATTTGAATCGAGGTCCTTAAGAGTTTTTATCATCCCCTTTCCTGCAATGTGGTTTGGAAGGCATCCAAAGGGTTGAACACAGATAATATTTTTATATCCAAGGGCAGCAAGATCTCTCATTTCGGCGGTCAGTAACCACCCTTCACCCATTTTGCAACTAATTGAAATAGCTTCTTTTGCTGATTCGACACTCTCATGGAAGAATCGGGGTGCAATGAAAGGGGGATGAGATTCTACTTCACTAATCATTATTTTTTCTAAATTAGAGAGATATGAGCGAAGAATTTTCATAATACTATTGCGCATCAAAGAGCCTCCGTAGAGGGTAATATCTTCAATTTGGTTTTGTACAGCATATAAGATGAATCCCATAATACCGGGAATCATCACTTCACATGATTGAGAATAGAGGAAGTCTTCAAGGTGGTTATTTCCAAGAGCAGCGTACTTCATATAGATTTCTCCCACAATTCCCACTTTTACTACAGGCCTTGTATAATCTTTTTCTATTTTTGAAAAATCTTCTACCATAGCGTGGATATGCTTTTTAATCTCTTTTGATCGATACCCTCTTTTGTGACTGAATTCTTCTTGAAGGAATTCAATCCATTTTTGGGTGAGCTTTTGCGAGCTAGATGGGATAACCTCATACACCTTTGTTTGGTTTCTAAGGAGCATTAGTGTATCTCCATAGAGGAGGGCGGCTACTCCTTTTCGCAACATGTGGTAGGTGAGAGTGAATCCACTATTTTTATTCATCCCTTTTAAATTAAGGGAAAGAACAGGGACATATTCATATCCTGCTTTTATAAGAGCTTTCTTTAATAGATGGATATAGTTGCTGGCTCTGCATCCACCACCTGTTTGAGTGATAGCTAGGGCGATTTTATGGGAATCGTATATGCCACTATCGAGGGCATCGATCATCTGTCCTATTACTAATAACGCCGGGTAGCATGTGTCGTTGTGAACATAGGAGAGACCTTTATCGACAACCTGTTGTCCTTCATTTTCTAATAACTGGACATTGTATCCTTCTTGTTGCAAGACATTGATGATGAGGGCAAATTGGATGTTAGCCATTTGTGGAGCGAGAATAGTGTGTGTTGATCTCATATCTTTAGTAAACACTGCCTCATGTGAATTTCTCATCTTTCTAGCATGGTTCCTTTTATGATCTAATTGCTGCAAGGAGGGAGCGAAGGCGAATTTTCACTGCCCCTAAATTAGTAATTTCATCAATTTTTATCTGTGTGTACATCTTATTATTACTTTCTACGATATCTCTCACTTCATCTGTTGTGATGGCATCGAGGCCACATCCAAAACTGACAAGTTGAACAAGATGAATATCTTTTTCTTTGCCAATTGCCTCTGCTATTGCATAGAGCCTGGCGTGGTAGGTCCATTGGTTAAGGATATTAGTTTCTGTTTTCTTATAAGTGATCTTGTGTGAGTCTTCACTAATGACGGCACAATCGAGGGAGGTAAGGAGTTTGTCAATTCCATGGTGTACTTCAGGGTCCCCATGATAGGGCCTTCCTGCTAACAATATGATTTGTTTATCTAGTATCCTGCTTCTTGATATAATATTCATTCCTTCTTCTTGTAATTCCTTGAAATAGGTGTGATACGCACTAAACCCATTATCAATAGCTTCTTTTAATCTCTTTATAGTGAGATCAGGGAAGCATGGCTTTAGGGAATCTAATAACTTTTTAGGATATTGCTTTATTCTGTGCAGGTCTATTGGTGGGTGAATGAATGTAATCTTTTTTAACTCATCAATACTTCCATACAGAACTTCTGGATAATAGGCGACAACTGGACAATTGAATCTATTATCCCCTAAGCCCTCTTCGACGTTGTAGGTCATGAGAGGGTAAAAAATTGTTTTTACATTGTAATCGAGAAGAGTTTGAATGTGCCCATGCATCAGTTTTGCAGGGAAGCAGATTGTGTCACTTGCAATTGTAGCTTGTCCTTTAATGTAAAGATCTCTGTTAGAAGGGGGAGAGAGGACTATCTTTTTGCCAAGAGTTTCAAAGAAGGCTTTGAAGAAGTAAATAAGTTCATACATATTAAGACCAAGTGGAAGGCCAATAGTATCTTCATCAATATCTTCATAATTAAAGAGGTTGAGTGCATGTAGCTGTTCTAGCTTCCACTGATAAATATTGAGTGTACTGTTATCTTCTGTATGGGTGATGGGCTTTTCACATCGGTTCCCACTTATGTACTTCCCTGTTGGCAAAAAGGTATTTATTGTGAGTCTACAATGGTTAGTACAAAGGCGACAGGTAACGTTTTTGACTGTATGAGAGAAGTGTTCTAGTTGTTCTCTTGTAATAATCGTACTTGTTTCGAGACCTTCACCTTTTGCGCTGAGGGCTGCTCCAAATGCTCCCATGAGCCCTGCAACAGAAGGGCGTACAACATTACATTGTAATTCCATTTCAAATGCTCGTAAAATTGCATCGTTATAGAAAGTTCCCCCTTGTACAACGATATGGGATCCAAGTTCCTTCGCATTGTGTGCTCGTATTACTTTATAAAGGGCATTTTTTACTACACTTATTGAGAGTCCTGCACTAATGTTATCTACACTTACCCCCTCTTTTTGAGCTTGTTTGACACTTGAGTTCATAAACACTGTACATCTTGAACCAAGGTCTACGGGGTATGGGGCAAAGAGGCCTTTCTTACTAAAATCTTCTATTGAGTGAGAAAGGGAAAAAGCGAATGTTTGTAAGAATGATCCACATCCGGAAGAACACGCTTCATTTAAAAAGATGCTGTCGACTATCTTGTTATGAATTTTAAAGCATTTAATATCCTGTCCTCCAATGTCTATAACAAATTCGACATTGGGGGCAACATGTTGAGCTGCTTTTAGATGAGCTACTGTTTCAACAATACCTACGTCTATGGTAAATGCTTTTTCAATGAGGTGCTCTCCATAGCCAGTAACTCCACTCCCTTTTACCACCATTTCAGGATATGAGTCATAGAGTTCACTAAGAATTTTTTTTACTATTGTTACGGGGTTTCCATTGTTACTTTGATAAAAGCTATAGATAATCTCATCTTCTTCGTTAAGGGCTACAACTTTTATCGTAGTAGATCCTGCATCAATTCCAATGTATGTATTGGGGTGGTGGGGGTCAAAAACAGAAGTGGGAACTTTTTCTTTATTATGTCGACGGAGAAAAACATCATACTCTTGTTGATTTTTAAAAAGGGGAGGAAGGAAGGATACGTTCTCTTCTTTCTTTTGATTCTGAAACCTGTGTATTACCTCTTTTAACACTACCTCGCTTGTCGCGCAGTATGCAGCCCCGAGGGCAACAAATAGGAGGGAGTTTTGAGGGCACACTCCTTTTGTATGAAGTGTTGCATCGAAGTGGTTTCTCAGTTCACTCATGAAGGTAAGCGGTCCTCCAAGGTAGACAATAGTTCCTGTAATGGGGCGTCCTTGAGCAAGGCCCCCTATTGTTTGGTTCACTACTGCTTGAAGAATACTACTTGCTATATCAGATGTGAGGGCACCTTGGTTAAGGAGGGGTTGGATGTCACTTTTAGCAAATACCCCACACCTTGATGCTATTGTGTATGTCCTGGTTGCTTTTTGTGCTAATTCATCAAAATCTTCAATGTTGATATGTAACAGAGAAGACATCTGGTCAATAAAAGCTCCAGTGCCGCCAGCACAGGAGCCATTCATTCTTACTTCCATCCCTTGATTAAAGAAGAGGATTTTTGCATCCTCTCCACCAAGTTCAATCACAACATCACAAAGAGGGATCACCTTCTTTGTTGCAACCCGAGTAGCATAGACTTCTTGGACAAAGGGGATTGAGCACCTGTCAGCAAGTCCCATTCCAGCAGATCCACTTATCATCAACTTAGTTTTTTTATTCTTCGTAATATGAGTATCTATGTATTGTAAGAGGGCGGCACCTTTTTCGGCAATTTGCGAATAGTGCCTTTCGTAGTGAGAATATACAATTTGATTTTGATTATCTATTACTACACATTTGATGGTAGTAGAACCAATATCTAATCCTATAGTCACCTCTATCCCTCCTGGAGTATCTACTGTTTATCCTACAGATTATCTAAAAATGTAACAAGGTGTCATGCGCTTCCTTTTTCAAACTGAGCTTGATAAAGATCAGTATACATCCCATCTTTTTTGATAAGCGAGTCGTGTGTTCCCATTTCAACAATGTCTCCATCTTTCATAACAAGGATCAAATCTGCGTTACGAATTGTTGAGAGTCTGTGAGCAATAATAAATGTGGTTCTATTTTTCATAATTCTCTCTGTAGCTTGTTGTATTAATGATTCAGTTCTCGTATCAACAGAGCTTGTTGCTTCATCTAATATTAATATTTCAGGGTCCATAACCATTGCCCTGGCAATAGTGATGAGTTGCTTTTGTCCTTGTGAGATATTAGAAGAGTCTTCGTTAATCACCATGTCATACCCACCTGGAAGGGTGTGGATGAAGTGATCAATGTGAGAAAGTTTAGCAGCTTTTTCAATCATTTCATCTGTTGCGATGAGATTGCCGTAACGAATATTATCTTTTATCGATCCTTTAAAGAGCCATGCGTCTTGTAATACCATTCCAAAGTGGCTTCGTAAGTCTTTTCGACTTAGTTCATTGATGTTCTGTGAGTCAATGTAAATAGCTCCCTCATCCACATCATAAAATCTCATAAGAAGTTTCACCATGGTTGTTTTTCCAGCTCCAGTAGGACCCACAATTGCAACTTTTTGTCCTGGGGTAATGTGGGCTGTGAAATCATGGATTACGGGGTGTTCTTTATCATACCCAAATGTTACATGCTGGAAATTTACATCTCCTTCTAATCTATTTAACGTGCACAAGACTTCTGTTTCTTTCTCTGCCTCTTCATCAAGAAATTCAAAGACCCTCTCAGCTGCAGCAATTGTTGATTGAAAGAGGTTAGAAACTTGTGCTACTTGGCTAATTGGTTGAGTAAAGCTTTTCATGTATTGGATAAATGCTTGGATATTGCCCACTGTGATAGATCCTCGAATTGCTAAGAGGCCTCCTAGAAGGGCAATGGCTACATAGGCAATATCTCCAATAGAGTGCATGATTGGCATCATGAGTCCACTTAAGAATTGACTTTTCCATGCACAGGTGTAGAGTTCTTCATTTGTCTTGTTAAAGATTTCTTCTTGCTGAGTCTCATTATTAAATGATTTTACAATTAATTGTCCGCTGTATACCTCTTCAATTTGTCCGTTTATTTCCCCTAATGTTTGTTGTTGTTGTACAAAATATTTTTGTGATTTTTTCACAATTTTTGCGATGATAAATAATGAGAGGGGGAGTATGACGAGGGTGATGATAGTCATTAATAAGCTAATTGAGAGCATCATCACTAACACCCCTATCATTGTTGTAACACTTGTAATGAGTTGAATGCTGCTTTGGTTGAGGTTTTGACTAAGTAAATCTACATCGTTTGTAACGCGGGACAGGATGTCTCCATGGGTTGTGGCATCAAAACTTCTAAATGGCATAGTATGAATTACATCAACAAGGTCTTTTCTCATTTTTCTTGAAATCTTTTGGGTGATTCCACTCATAATAAAGCCACTGATAAATGAAAAAAGTGTGCTTATGATATACATAATGGCAAGGATAGAGAGGATTCTTTTTATAAAGGAGAAGTCTATCCCCTCCCCACCTTTCAGTGATGAGTTAATTCCAACAAATATTGTTGTAGTAGCTTGTCCTAATATTTTGGGTCCAATAATAGTAAATATTGTCCCTATAAGGGCTGAAAGGAGAGCTATATATAGAGAGAGTCGATATGGTTTAAACCAAGAGATGAGTCGAGTGGCACTCTTTTTAAAATTCTTTGGTTTCTGTGTAGGTCCCATTTTGCCATGAGGGCCCTTTACCATAGGTTTTATTGTTGTCTGTTGTTCTTTACTCATAGCTTTTTAGCTCCTGGTCTGATAATTGGCTCTTTGAAATTTGTTGGTAGACATCACATGTCTTCATTAATTCTTTATGTGTCCCACTTCCAACAATTTCTCCTTCATCAAGGACGATAATAGTATCACTATGCATGATAGATGAGATTCTTTGTCCTACTATGATAATGGTAGAATCTGTAATTTTGTTTCTTAGCTCGCGGCGCAATGAGACTTCAGTTCGAAAGTCGAGTGCTGAAAAACTATCATCAAATAATACTATAGGGGCTTTAGTAGCAAGAGCCCTTGCTATACTAAGTCGCTGTCTCTGTCCGCCTGATACATTTGTTCCACTTAGAGTAATACTCGATTCATATCCTTGGTCTTTTTCCATGATAAAGGTATGTGCTTGAGCCATATGAGCGGCATCTAAAATAGCTTCATCAATTATTTCTTTTCCTTTAAAACCAATATTACTTTTAATAGTTCCTTTAAAGAGGTTTCCTACTTGGCTTACATACCCAATATTTTCTCTCAGCTCATAGAGTGAAAGAGTTTTTATATCAACTCCATCAATAAGGACAGATCCTGTAGTTGGGTCTATAAAACGGGGGAGGAGTTGAAGAATTGTTGATTTTCCACTGCCAGTGGATCCGATTATTGCTGTAATAGTTCCTGGTTTACAGCTAAAGCTAATATTTTTAATTGCTTCTGTATCTGCTTTAGGGTAAGTAAAGGAGACGTTGTTAAATTCAATTGTCCTTGTAGGTTGTTTAATGAGTGTGTTAAGTTCTTTTCCATCTACAATGGAGGGTGTGGTATTGAGAACTTCTCCAATTCTTTTTGCAGAAACAGTAGAGCGGGGAATAATGATGCTTAGCATTGTTATCATCAAAAATGACATGATGATAATCATGCTGTACTGAATGAAAGCCATCATGTCTCCAACTTGCATGTCTCCTACTGCGATGTGTTTTCCCCCGACCCACACAATAAGGATACCTGTAAGGTTCATAATAAGCATCATGATTGGCATCATGGCTGACATTGATCTGTTTATAAAAAGAGATGTTGAGGTCAATTCGTCATTTGCTTTCTTAAATTTTTTTTTCTCATAATCTTGATTTGAAAAAGCTCTAATAACACTTAATCCTTTCAAGGTTTCTCTTACGAGTGAGTTTATTTTATCGACAAGGTTTTGAAGGATGGTGAATTTAGGCATCACGAGGCGAAACATAGTAATCACCACAACGAAGATTAACCCCACAGCGAGGCCAATAATCCACGTCATTGAATTGTTTGTTGCAAGGACTCTAATAATTCCTCCAACAGCCATTAACGGTGCAAAGAATACAATTCTCAAGATCATCACTAGGGATTGTTGTATTTGTTGTACATCGTTAGTACTTCTTGTTATGAGGGAAGCGGTTGAAAAGTGATCAATTTCATTTTGATGAAATGTGAGGACTTTACTAAATACTTCACTTCTTAAGTGACGACCTGTTTTAGCGGCAGTACGGGAGGCAAAGAATGAAACAAGAATAGAAAAGAATGCACTTACTAATGATATTCCTACCATAACTATACCTTGAGATAAGATATAGCGCTGTTGAATTGCTAATACATCTATTCCAGCTTTTTCATACTCTTGTGTTACCCCTATTATTGCCGATAGGTATTGTTTTTTCTCATCTGCTGCTACATCAACCTTTGAAAAGAAGGGTAAGAAGATTGATTCTAAATTTTTATTTTTTTTATTTAATGTATAGTTAGAATCTGTGAAGGTGTATGAGTTTTCTATACGCTCTTTCTCTGACACTGAGAGGGTTGAAGTGAGTGTTTCGTATCCTTCAATACTAAGATAGGAGGGGACAACACGTTCAATTCCTCCTTGCTGAATTCCTACATTCACTATGGTAGAGGTGTAATATGGGAGGGCTAGGTCACATGTTACTTTCACAATGAGGAATACGAGAATAAGGAGGACTCCTATATATGATTTTTTTAGATATTTGATGATTAATGACACTTGAGGCATTCTCCATTTCTCTCTTTTAAGAGATTTTCTTTCATTTTAAGGGCGACTTTATCGAATAGAGCAAGTTCTTCTTCACCTATTCCTTCTTTCATGAGGTTTTGGATAAGAGAGATTTTCTCTTTCCCCTGAGCAAGGATTTCTTTCCCTTTTTCGGTTATTGTTACAATAAGAACTCTTTTATCTGATGGATCTATAGTGCGGATGAGATAATTCATCTGTTCAAGTTTTACAATAATTTGATTTACACTCGATGGTTTAATAAATAGGTTCGTGCCAATCTCTTTTTGGTTTAATCCCTTTTCGTATTTAGATATAAGGTTTAGGAGTTGGTATTGACCTGGGTACATATCGATTGATGCCAAAAATTGGTGGACAAGTTGAAACTGAATTTTACTCAGTTGGACAATGAGTGACATCTCGTGTTCACAAGGGGGTGGCATATTCGTAATCTCCTTATTAATTAGGTACCTAACTAATAAGGGAAATATACCACTCTTATCTTTTATAGGGCAATAGGGAAATGAGAAAAAGAATAAAATATGGATCTTTTTTAATAAAAAAAGCTGCACCTCAATAGGGGTACAGCGTATAAGAAAAGGGTAAAGACTATCTATTTATTATCTTCATGAAATCGTTTATCCCAATCCTGTTCTTTATTGAATACAGATTCTTCCATGTTTTCAACTTTTCTTTTTAGTTTTTCAAACGTTTCATGTAAAGAATCGTTTGGGCTATCTTTGTAATTTTCTTCTTCTTTTTCATAATAAGAAGCTCTTGAGGCTGGTTCTAGTGGGAGAACAAGGGCGACAATGGCATAGATTAAG
>CAYZUR010000006.1:11046-16906 GCA_964481535.1 uncultured Spirochaetaceae bacterium
GAGTATTGATATCCCAACTATGAGCCTAAGGGTGTCAGCTGGGAGATCTTTCCAATCAGCAATCCCTTGGCAGACTCCAAATACTTTTCCGTTCCTTGAACGATATAATTTATGACTTGCCATATGCTATTTACCTATCCTTTGATTGATTATTTCTAAATATAATCTCTAAATTTTCTATTCGTTTTGCTAATTCTCTTATCCCTTGTTCAAGGTCTTCATCAGAATCTCTTTTTTTATCTTTCCGACCACGACTTGTGCTGATGATCCAAGCAACAAAGACGAATGGGGTTACAATTGAAATTACAGCAATTAAAGTTTCACCAAACATTATTTTTGACTCTTTCCTTTTCCCTCTTTTGCTTTAAGGGTTTCTAGTTCTGCATCAATTTCATCCATCTCTTCGAGATTTGAAAACTCTTTATCTAAAGTTGAATTTTGACTGATTGTTCCCATTTTTTCAAGATGTTCATTCATCTGATTGAACCGATAATCAAAATCATTCTCTTGACGAGAATTCCCTCTCCCTTCTTCTCTAGTCTCTTTCTTGTTGAAGTGCTGGTATTTTGCCCTTACAGAACTTAATTTCTCTTCTACTTTTATAATATTCTCTTTGCATGAGTCTATCATTGTTTGCTTCTCTTTGAAATCAGCTTTTAGTTTCTCTAACTCTTCTTGTGCTTGTTTCTTCATCACCAGAGCTTCTCTTGCGAGGTCTTCTCTGTTTTTAGAGAGAGCTAATTTTGCTCTTTCTATCCATCTCTCTATTGCGAGTTCTGTTTCTCTTTTATTACGTTCGATTTTCTTTTGAGCTGCAATAATAGTGGCACATGAGCTTTTTAGTTCGATTAAGGTATCTTCCATCTCACTCATCATCAGTTTTATCATTTTCTCAGGGTCTTCTGCTTTATCAAGTAGTGAATTGATATTTGCATTTACTATGTCTAGAAATCTTGAAAACACTCCCATACTATTCTCCTTCGCCAAATGGCTTCTTTTATGTTGTTTTACATAGATACTATTGCAATTAGTGTGCCAAGAAATGAAAGGCAGCAATAAGCTCTAAATAGAGTGTTTTACGATAAGCAGGGGATGTATAGTAATTTGATGTGGTAAATATTACCACAAGATGGTATGATACACCTATGAATGAGAACACTCGTCAAGTAAACCAAGCTCCTTTAGGAGAATCTGAAGCTTTTATCAATTTCCAAGAACAACTATCTCTCGTTGCCAAAATTAACCGAAGTGTGTTGATTGTAGGAGAGAGGGGAAGTGGGAAGGAGATTGCTGCAACTCGCCTTCACTATCTTTCTCATAGGTGGCAATCTTCTTTAGTTACGGTTAACTGTGCAGCACTTCCCCCTTCCTTAATAGAAACGGAGCTCTTTGGTCATGAATCTGGTGCTTTTACTGGAGCAAATAAAGCAAGAAAGGGGAGATTTGAAGAAGCTGATAAAGGAACTCTCTTTTTAGATGAAATTGGGTTAATTCCTATTGAAGTGCAAGAGAAGATCTTACGTGTTGTAGAATATGGAACATTTGAGAGGGTGGGTTCTTCACTTTCTCATGAAGTTGATGTTCGTATCATAGGGGCAACAAATGCAGATTTACCGCAGCTTTGCCGTATAGGAAAGTTTAAGGAAGATTTGCTTGATAGACTTAGTTTTGAAGTACTCTTCCTTCCTCCCCTTCGAGATAGAGGGGAAGACATCCTCCTTTTAGCTCACTATTTTGCCTCTAAAATGGCCCTTGAGTGTGGATTTGAAGGTAATCCTCGTTTCTCTCAATCGGTACTTAAGAAATTAACCACGTATTCATGGCCAGGGAATGTAAGAGAGTTAAAAAATGTTGTTGAAAGGGCTGTATATAGGGGAGAGAGTGCTATAATTGAAAAAATAATTATTGATCCCTTTAGTAATCCTTTTGCCAAAAGAGAAGAGAAGAAAGAAGCGTCTCTACCTACGTTAAGTAATTATGAAGAAGCTAAAAAGGAGTTAGATATTTCATATCTTTCTCAAGCTTTAAAGAGTTCAGATGGGAGTCAAAAGGGAGCAGCTGATCTCCTTGGTCTCAGTTATGATCAGTTTCGGGGATTATTTAGAAAATATAAGGATATTGTTGGTCAATAAACAAAGAGCCAACATTGTTGACCCTTTGTTTACGAGAAAGATGTTTACGTGTTTAAGCTCTCTTTTAATAGGGTGAGTTCACTCTCTATTGATTCATCTTTTTCTATTTTTGCAAAAGTTGCTTCACTTTGTTGCTCTTTAGTGGTGTAACTTGCTACTGATGCTTGAGCTTCTAGATGCTCAATTTTCTCTTCAAATTCATTAAATCTTCTACATGTTGCACTTGCGTCGAGTCCTTTAAGTGTTTCAAGTACTTTTTTCTTCTCTTTTGCATGGTAAGCTCGTTGGATGAGCATTCTCTCTTTATCTTTAATTTCATCTCGTTTTGCTTCAAGTTCATGTACATGAGTTTGCATTGATGAGACGATGTTATTCATTCCTTGTTTCTCTTCATGTAGGTGAGATAGGTGTTTTTCTACTCGTTGTTTTTCTGCTATTGCTTGACGAGCTAGGTCATCTTTTTTCTTTTCTACTGCAAGGATAGCACGCGCTGACCATCTCTCTTTTTCACTTTGTGTTTCAGCAATTTCTTTTTCTATAATACTAAGTGTTGCCATTTTAGCTGTTGTAGCACTTTTTGCTTCGACAATAGTTTCGTCAATTTCTCTCATCATGTAGCGAATCATCTTTTCAGGATCTTCGAATTTATCAAGTTTAGCGCTGATGTTAGAGTTAATAATACCTTTCATTCTTTTTATCATTTTCATATGTTTCTCCTCATAATTATTGAAAACTTTACTACAAACTTCTATGCATAGAGTGTGCCAAGTGATGAAAGAAATCAATAAGTTTATATAATGCATTGAAATAAATAATTTTATCTTTCTGCGTTTCTCATTATTTTGTTATGATTTGGTAAAAAATACCACACCCTTAATAGATATTAAAGTCTGAATATGCTTTTAATAATAAAGCTACTTCAGAGAAGTTTATGACGCTGCCTAAAAGGGATACTACGTATATTGATGCTTTAAACATATTTTTGAGAAATATACAGTTTGTTGAACAAAAAGAGGAAGATTACGCATAATTGATTACTTACTTTTATACATTATGTATAAGCGATTGACTTATTTTATACACATTGTATAATCATTTCTACAAGAGTGCCAAAAAATAAGCTCAAAAGATGATAACTACATTTTTTTGACTTGTAAAAGAAAGGGACTTCTAATTGGATATAAAGGAAGTAATTAATTGTGGAAAACAGAAAGTGTTCGTATTGTGGAAATGAAGATGTCTCTATTGAAGAGCGAATTATTATCATGTCTGAGCCTTTTGGTGGAACTGATACAGTGAAGATAAAAGAGATTGTGTGTAAAGCTTGTAGTTTTACAGAAGATGATGATGACAATGATGTAATTGTTCTAAAAGCCTTGGCGTCACTTAAACGTTCTTCAATGGTTAACATTCTTACATCTCTAAACAGCGAGGGATATACTAATGCATCAATGGAGCGTGCTCTTGAACTTCCATCGAGAACACTTGCACGATGGAAAAATGAACACTCAATTTCTGCATCAAGCGCAGGTATTGCTCTTATGAGGATAATACGATCTTTTCCATGGATACTTGAGGTGGCAGAAAACCATTTTGATCAGGAAAAAGCTCAACATATTTTTCTCACTCATGCAATGAATGAAATTGCTAAGAAGAAGTCTTAGAGTTTGATTACATCGTAGTGAGACTATTATGTGGGTCAAAATTATTAGTGCATGGGACTTTCATACTTCACTGATTGCCGAACCTCGCATCACTATAGTACAATGAGTGCATGAGCACGTTATATATTATCGCGACCCCTATTGGGAATTTAGAAGATGTCACCTATAGAGCTATTTCAACATTGAAAGAGGTTGATATCATTGCCTGTGAAGATACAAGGATAACAATACGATTGTTACAGCATTACGGTATTCAAAAGAGGCTTATTGCTACACATGCCCACAATGAAAAAGCTTCTGCTATGGGAATTGTAAAGCTTCTTGAAGAAGGCAATTCTATTGCTTTTGTCTCTGATGCTGGCACTCCCGGTATTAGTGATCCGGGAGCTCATCTTGTAGAAGCTGTGAGGGCCGCTAATTTTCCTGTTATTCCTATCCCTGGAGTTTCTGCAGTTGCAACTGCAGTCTCAGTTGCTGGATTAATGGGAAAGAGTTTCACTTTTGAAGGATTTGTGAGTATAAAAGCTGGAAAGAGAGCAAAGAGGTTAACTGAACTAATTGATCGAGATGAAGCTTTTTTCTTATATGAATCCCCTTTTCGACTTCTCAAACTTCTTAATGCACTATTAGAGATTGACCCAACGCGCCTTGTAATGGTGGGGCGGGAAATGACTAAAACATTTGAAGAGTATGTAAAAGGGACTGCGTTAGAAGTTTTTACTATCTTTAATGAAAGGGATTCTATTAAGGGAGAATGTGTAGTATGTGTCTTTCCAAAAAAAAGTAGTGAGGGAAAAAATATATGATCACAATAAAGAAACTTAATTCTTTACCAGAAGATACAAAGATAAGAAAGGTAATTCGTTTACTAGAATCTTTTGTTCATTCTAAAAACATCGAGAGTACCTATCTTATAGACCTATGTAAGATAATTATTGTAAGTAATGAAGTTCGTCTTAGTGATGAGACAAAAGATAAAGCTCATACCCTTTTATTTATGGTTCAAGGGGGAAATGTTGATATTTGGTTATTAAGTGACCTCCTGTTCTTGTTAATGAGTGATATGAGTGTGAGTGTAGGAGACTGGGATTTTGTTGATGATGATAACAATTTAGATGCAACAAAAAGAACTAACTTTCCTATTTCAGTTGTATTAGACAGGATTAGAAGTCCTTTTAATGTTGGTTCCATGTTTCGTAGTGCTGACAGTTTTGGCGCGTCTCATATCTATCTCACGAGTCCCTGTGCAGATGTGGATCATCCCCGTACGCTGCGTAGTGCAAGTGGATGCACACACTCTGTTCCCTATACAAAAGGAACGCCGTCTGAGGTGATTGAATTGATTAAAGATCAACCAGTATTTGCCCTTGAAGTTGGAGGGATGGAACTAGAGTCTTTCTCTTTTCCTTCTCATGGAGTGATGATAGTGGGATCTGAAGAGCTTGGGGTTTCTCCTGAGCTTCTCGAAATTGCTAATTCTTCTCTAGGAGTAGTTTCTATCCCCTTATTTGGAACAAAGGGTTCATTGAATGTTTCTACTGCATTCTCTATTGCCATGTACAGTTGGGTAATGGCAATAAAAGAGCATTACTAGTTTTGTGGTCGAGAAATGTCGTATAAGATTTTAAGTCGATCTTCTATTGCTCTGTTGAGTGTATCTATTGGGAATACCCCTTTTTGATTTCTCACTCCAGCCGGACGCTCTGCTAGCACACTCATTCCTTGATCAATTGTATGAACTGGATAAATATGGAACTCTTTTTTCTCAATTGCTTCAATTATTTCGTAGGGGAGGATAAGGTTTTTCTTATTTTGATAAGGAATAATAACACCTGGGTGACTTACATTCCCTATTGCTTTACACACCCTATAGAACCCTGTGATCTTCTCATTAATTCCACCAACAGGTTGTAATTCACCCATTTGGTTTACACTCCCTGTCACTGCAATATTTTGTCTAATAGGAATTTCTCCAATAGCAGATAAAAGAGCATAGAGTTCACTACTACTTGCAGAGTCTCCATCAATTTCTCCATAGGATTGTTCAAAACAAATTCCTGAGTA
>CAYZUR010000007.1:0-16822 GCA_964481535.1 uncultured Spirochaetaceae bacterium
GTGGCGAAACAGTGCTTTCTGCAGCGGATAAAAAAAATGAAAAAAGATTTTGCAAACAGCCCTAAAGATATTTGCACGAGAAGGGTATAAAGATTCAAACTTGACTCTCATTGCAACAGAGTGTGGAATTTCTCGACCTACTATTTACCAATATTTCAAAGATAAAGAACAAATCTATTATTATGCTGTAAAATTAGTGACAGGAAGAATGTTTACTAAATATGCTGATTATGCATGGAGCACAACAGACCCTATCCTCTTACGAATTCAAACTATCTGTAACGACATTATCGACATATCGAAAAAACATACTGGAGAACTCACCTCATTAATGGACGTTATGCTTCAACTGAAGAAAGAGGGGACAGACTTTTCTGATATCATCTTAAAAAGAACAGCGAAATTACACATATTATTCAAACGATTATTACGAATTGGCATTGTAAACAAAGAAATCGTAAAGTGTGATATTTCAAGAATCACTCAACACCTAGTTATCCTCCTCGAATCTTTTTGTTTTCAACTTGCATTTCTCGATAATTTCGATATTACAGGATCAAAACAACTTGTTGCTAATTATCTAGAATCAATAAGGCTCGTAGACTCACACCACTTCATCGTCTCTTAATAAAATATTTGCCCAATTCTTGTCCTATGAGTATCTTATATAGTGGTACGTAGGTAGGATGTAAACATATGAATATTGAAAACATGACAATTAAACTAAAAGAAGCGATCTCTTCTGCTGATGGGATTGCTTCTCAACACGGAAATCCAACTATTGAAGTAGAACACCTCTTTGTGGCTCTTTTAACCCAAAAAGAGGGAGTAGTAGCTCCATTGTTTGATTCTTTAAAGATTTCTAGAGATCTTATATTAAAAGAAGCGACAACTCTTATTGAGAAACTTCCTAAAACATATGGAGGGGCAAGGGGAACAATATCATATGCACTTAATGATCTATTTACCTCTTCTGATCAAGAGAGAGTCAGCTTTAAAGATGACTTTCTTAGTGCAGAACATATCCTTTTAGCAATGGTCGAATCAAAAACCAAGATTGGAGAGTTACTAAAAAGACACAATGTAAAACGAGATGGAATTCTTGATGCCTTAAAATCAGTGAGGGGGAATAACCGTGTTACTGATGAAAACCCTGAAGCACGTTACCAATCATTAGAGAAGTATTGCAAGGATATGACTGTTCTTGCTGCGAACCAAAAATTAGATCCTGTTATTGGCCGTGATGAAGAAATTAGACGTGTAATGCAGGTCCTTTCTCGAAGAACAAAAAACAACCCAGTTCTCATTGGAGAACCAGGAGTCGGTAAAACAGCTATTGTTGAAGGACTTGCTCAACGTATCGTTGCAAAAGATGTGCCGGACTCTCTGTTGAAAAAGAAATTACTTTCACTCGATTTAGGAGCGCTCATTGCCGGTGCTAAATTCAGAGGAGAGTTTGAAGAGCGCCTAAAAGCAGTAATATCTGAAGTAGTAGCATCTAATGGAGAAATTATCCTCTTTATTGATGAACTTCATACCCTCGTTGGGGCCGGGGCAGCGATGGGGTCTACAGATGCTTCTAACTTGCTAAAACCAGCCCTTGCTCGCGGTGAGCTACGAGCAATTGGGGCAACAACATTAGATGAATATAGAAAGTATATTGAAGTAGATAAGGCACTAGAGAGAAGGTTTCAACCTGTATATACAAAAGAGCCAACAATAGAAGATACCATTGCGATACTCAGAGGCTTAAAAGAGCGGTATGAAGTACACCATGGAGTACGAATTAAAGATGAAGCAATTATTGCAGCGGCGACCCTATCAGATCGCTATATTACAAGTAGATTCCTCCCTGACAAAGCAATTGACTTAGTTGATGAAGCTGCGAGCCAATTAAAAATGGAAATTGAGAGCCAGCCTTTTGAAATAGATCAAGTGGAACGCAGGATCTTACAACTCACCATAGAAGAGCAAGCTCTCACTAGAGAAACAGATCCAGCTTCTATAAAACGGCGTGAAAAGATAAAAAATGAACTCAATGAAATTCGCTCATCTAGAGATGCGTTGCAATTACAATGGAAAAATGAGAAAGGGGCAATTCAAGCAATTAGAGATAATAAAGCGACCCTTGAACAGCTCAAGCAAGAAGAAGTGAAAAGTGAAAGAAGTGGAAACCTCAACCGAGCGGCTGAGTTACGTCACGGAATTATTCCTTCGTTAGTAAAAGAAATAGAGAGTATGAGTGAATCGTTAGCTAAAGTTCAACAAGGGACTCACTTGCTACGAGAAGAAGTAACTGAAGATGACATTGCAGCAATAGTCTCGAAATGGACAGGAATCCCTGTAACAAAAATGCTCCAATCTGAAATGGAAAAATATATTAATCTAGAAACTATTCTTCATCACCAAGTAATTGGACAAGATGATGCTATTACCGCTGTGAGTAATGCAATACGAAGAAATAAAACTGGAATAGGGGATGAAATGAGACCTTTAGGTTCATTCCTTTTTGCAGGTCCTACAGGAGTTGGAAAAACTGAACTTGCTAAAGTCCTAGCAACATTCCTCTTTGATGATGTAAAAGCACTCACTCGAATAGATATGAGTGAATACATGGAAAAATACTCAGTAAGTAGATTAATTGGAGCCCCTCCAGGATATGTTGGGTATGATCAAGGGGGACAACTTACAGAAGTTGTAAGGAGAAGACCTTATTCTGTTATCCTTTTTGATGAAATAGAAAAAGCACATCCTGATGTCTTTAATATTCTCTTGCAAGTTCTCGATGATGGTCGTCTTACTGATGGACAAGGAAGAATAGTAGACTTTACAAATACTATTATTATTATGACAAGTAACCTTGGTAGTGAGTACTTAAAAGGAAGTGAAACTTTTGAAGAAGACAGAAAAGATGTTGAAAGGGTAATAAAGAGTGCCTTTAGACCTGAGTTTATTAATAGAATTGATGATATTATTATATTTCATCATCTCGATAAAACTCATCTTAAAAGTATTGTTGCTCTCCAGCTTAATCTTCTTTCAAAGCGTCTTGCCCTTAAAAATATTACTCTCCATTACACAGATGATGTCCTTAACTTCATAAGTGATGCAGGGTATACCCCCTCCTTTGGTGCGCGTCCGATAAAAAGAGCAATTCAGAATATCATAGAAAATGAGATAGCAAAGAAACTCCTCAGTGGGGAATTTGTATCTGATAATCATATGTATATTACTGTAGCGGATGGTGCGTTAGTTTTCTCTAAAACGAGATAACGCTTCAAATGCTTCAGGAGTGTCGATATCAGTGACCCAAGACGGGTCACTGCTTTGTATATTGTTAATATTTTTATCGTGTAAAAATCCTCTCATAGAACTCATCACATCTTCCTCTTTAGCTAAGGCTACTAAATGGGGACCTATAAGCATTGGGTGCCCTGGTGTGTTATTGCAAAACACCCTAACTCCATCATAATCCTTGAGATGGTGGATAAGAATTTGATAATGAGATGGCAATATGAGAGGGGCATCACTTAAGGCAATAGCACAAGAAGATGTGTGAGTTATTGACTCTAGTCCAACACGTGTTGAACTAAATTGTCCCATTTCATAATTTGGGTTATGAACAATATGAAGAGATGGGTGGTCAATGAGATTATACTCCTTTAATAGAGAGAGAACCTCTTTTTCATAGCAGCCAGTTACAAGGACAACGTGAGTACTTGCTTCAAGTGCAGATGAAAGAGAGTGAATAATAAGAGGCTTCCCTTTATAGAGAAGGGAGAGTTTATTCATCCCCATTCGTTTCGCCTCTCCTGCCCCAAGTAGTAAGACTTCCATAAAAACTTCCTTATCTCGTGATAAGAAGAGTAACATAATTGTCAAAGCATTGCCATTATGTTTATACTCACACCTATGATTGCTACATATATTAATGGAATTGCCATTCTTTTAGGCGGTGTATTGGGTTTACTTATCGGATCAAAGTTAAGTGAGCAATTTAAAGAAGTTGTATTTGCTTCGGCAGGACTCGTCACCCTTGTTATTGGGGTGAAGATGGCATTAGAAACAGGCAGTTTTCTCATTCTCCTTTTTTCAATGGTGCTAGGTGGCCTCCTTGGCTATATAGTAGGCATCGAAAAGGGGATATTGAAGGCTGGCTCTTGGATCGAAAAATTATCATCAAGAAAAAAAAGTAAAGAAGAAAGAGGTCCCTCAGGGAGCTTGTTTGCTGTAGGATTTCTAAATTCTTCAGTACTCTTTTGTTCTGGTGCTATGGCGATTGTCGGGTCTATCTCTGCGGGAACAGTGGGCGATTATAACCTCATTTTTATTAAATCTGTGATGGACGGGTCGATGGCAATTATTTTTGCTGCCGCATATGGTCCAGGAGTTCTTGCATCAGCACTCTCTGTGTTGGTTTACCAAGGATTTTTTACCCTCATGGGGGCAACTATTTCTCCACTGTTGAAAGAGAGTGGCCTTAATGAATTATCTGCTGTTGGCGGAATTCTTCTTATTATGATAGCGTTTAATCTTATTGGAATAAAACAGTTTAAAACAGGAAACTTTCTTCCTGCCCTCATTCTTGCACCGGTTTTTGCCTATTTAGGAGCCCTTATTATTGCCGCTCTCCCTTTTTTAGCATAGAAAAGGGCTGGATTACCCAGCCCTCTAAGATAATTAAACAATAGTATTATCGTTTTCGTGCACTTTTCATCGTTGAAGTAGCAGACTCATCTCTATCGATAGGATAGCGTTTCACTTTCCATATGTCATTTGCGTATTCAAGGATAGTTCTATCACTACTAAATTTTCCTGAATATGCAATATTTAAAATAGCTTTTCGTGCCCACTCATCTTTATCAGTTGCATACATAGTTGTTGCCTTTTGATGAGCGTCATTGTAGTCTCTTAAATCAGCAAAGTTGAAGTAACGGTCTCCTTCATCAAGAAGAGCTCTTCGTAAGGGTTCAAATATTCCTTTTTCCATTACGTTAAAGTAATCTGAGAGGAAAAGATCTATAGCCTTTTTGATTTCAGCATCTTTTTGAATCCAAGAGTATGGGTCGTATGAGTACTTCAGGTCTTCAATTTCATCAGCACTATGACCAAAGATGAACATATTCTCTTTTCCAACCTCTTCTGCCATTTCTACGTTTGCTCCGTCCATTGTTCCAATAGTAAGGGCCCCGTTACACATGAACTTCATATTACCAGTACCAGAAGCTTCAAATCCCGCGGTAGATATTTGTTCAGAAAGATCTGTTGCAGGGATAAGAGACTCAGCCATTGTTACGCGATAATTGGGAAGAAAGTGGATGTTTATAAGCTTGTTTACTGAAGAGTCGTTGTTTATTACTTTAGCAATTGCATTAACAAGCTTAATCGTTAACTTCGCATTAACATACCCAGGAGCGGCTTTTCCTCCAAAGATGAAAGATGTTGGGGAGAATGATTCAATTTTCCCCTCTTTTATTCGTTGGTAAAGCATGATGATGTGAAAGACATTCAGCAACTGTCGTTTGTATTCATGTATTCTTTTCACTTGTACATCAAACATTGATTCAGGGTTTAAGATAATTCCACAATCTTTTTTTATAAAATTGACAGCACTAACTTTAGCCTGATGTTTTATCTTAAGGAAGTCCCCTCTGAAATTACTATCTTCTGCAAAAGGAGCTAATTTTTTGATGGTACTAAAATCTGTGATCCACCCATCTCCAATTACTTCACTTATTTTTGAAGCAAGTAAAGGGTTTGAATCTAATAGCCATCTTCGTTGAGTAATCCCATTAGTTTTGTTATTAAAGCGATCTGGAAACACTATTGCAAACTCAGGGAACATCCTTTCAGTTAGAAGCCTTGAGTGTAGTGCAGCGACTCCATTGGTGGAGTGAGTTCCTATAATCGAAAGATTAGCCATTCGTATGTTTTTATCAGGACCTTCTTCAATAATACTCAACTTTCTTAGTGCTTCAGGTTGAAATGGGAAGAAAGAGACTGCCTGCTGTAAAAATCGATGGTTAATTTCAAAAATTATTTGCACGTGGCGAGGGAGGGTCGATTGTAACATTTTTAAGGACCATTTCTCTAATGCTTCAGGAAGGAGAGTGTGGTTTGTGTACCCTAATGTATGTACTGTTATATCCCACGCTTCTTCCCATTCGAGACCTTCCATGTCAATGAGAATTCTCATTAATTCAGGGATTGCGAGGGATGGGTGAGTATCATTTAATTGAATTGCTGCAAATTCAGGAAGACGGTTCCATGATGTATTTTGTCGTTTAAAACGTCTCACGATATCAGCTAATGAGCAAGCAACGAAGAAGTATTGCTGTTTTAGACGCAATTCTTTCCCCATGTAGCCTGTATCGTTTGGATAAAGTACCTGAGTGAGATTCTCTGCAATAATCTTTGATCGTACTGCTTCTACATAATCTCCTTCATTAAATTCTTGGAAATTAAATTCGTCAGTTGCTTTTGCACTCCAAAGACGAAGCGTGTTAATAGTGCGTCCACCATAGCCAACAATAGGCATATCGTAGGCAACACCTTGGACTTGATTTTCACTAATCCATTTATAATGATCTTTTCCACCTTCTCTAAGAACTTTCACAGAACCACCAAAGTTGATGGTGTATACGATATCATCTCGAACAATTTCCCATGGGTTACCATGTTTTAACCAGTTATCTGGTTGTTCTGATTGCCATCCGTTTCGTATTACCTGTTTGAAAATTCCATAGTTATAACGAATCCCATATCCATAGGAAGGAATGTCTAATGAAGCAAGAGAATCAAGAAAACATGCGGCAAGCCTTCCAAGTCCCCCATTTCCCAATCCTGCATCTGGTTCGATATCAGCAATTTCTTCATAAGCATATCCTAAAGAGGACATTGCCTCTTTTACTTCATGCTCAAGTTGTAAGTTGATGATGTTGTTAGTCATTGCCCGACCCATAAGGAATTCAAGAGAGAGGTAATACACCCTCTTAGCTCCTGCCTTGCGCTGAGTATCACGGGATTTATGCCATTGGTGGATAATTCTATCACGAATGGTATATGCTAAAGCCGTATAACGATTTTCTTCTGTATTATGAAATTCATCTGCATCCAAGGAATACTTTAAATGTTCTGCAAAATCAGTAGCTACAGCCTCTTTAGTAGGTGAAAATCGAGTATGGATTTCTTTGTTTGGCATAGAGCTCCTCCTATTTCATCAAATATTGGATGAAATACATATCTATCATATCTATATATATGATATAGTCTAGATGTGCAACGAATCAACCGTGTGAAAAGGATAACTCATTATAAAACTACAAATAGTAAAAATTAGGCACCTAATTCCTGAAAAGTAATATGCTAAGTGATTGACAAAAGGAATCTGATTTGTTACGTTGAGTTCTGCTCGAGTTTAGAGTGGGATTTGAATTCCCTATGCCTATGTAATTGCCCTTGTAGCTCAGTTGGTAGAGCACCACCATGGTAAGGTGGGGGTCATCGGTTCAAATCCGATCGAGGGCTCTTGTTGTTATATGCATATTAATTTTTTTTAAGATATACGTCGGTAGCACCGATAAGGAGTTTTAGAATGGCTAGCAAGAAAAAGGGGCCAGTAGAAAAAATTGCCCTTCAATGCACAGAGTGCAAGCAAAAAAACTATACTACTGAAAAGAATCGTCGGAATACTCCGGGTAAGCTTGAGTTGAATAAGTTTTGTCCCTTTGAAAGAAAGCACACTCTTCATCGTGAGACAAAAATAAAATAGTCTCGAAAGAATTCAAGAAGTGAATAGGTCAGTAGCTCCAATGGTAGAGCGCTGGTCTCCAAAACCAGATGTTGTAGGTTCGAGTCCTACCTGGCCTGTTGACTTCTTGAATAAGGAGAATGTGATGAAAAAGATAATTAGATACTTTAAAGAATCTCATCTTGAGTTAAAAAAGGTAGTATGGCCTTCACGTGAAGAAGTTGTTGCATCAACCAAAGTTGTTATTGTTTCAACAGGAATCTTTGCAGTTGTCCTTGGTTTAGTAGACTTCCTCCTTGTTCAAGGTGTCGACCTGATTTTCTAGGAGAGTTCATGGCTAAAGGCTGGTACGTAGTACATACCTATTCAGGGTATGAGATGAAAATAGAAAAAACTCTTCATAAACTAAGGGAAACAGACCTCAACTTTGCTGAGGTTTTTCTTGATGTAAAAGTCCCCACTGAAGATGTCGTAGAAGTAAAAGATGGGGTGAAGAAGACGGTAAAACGTAAAATTCTTCCGTCATACATCCTTGTTGAAATGGATTTACCTGATTATCAATGGGAACTCTATTGTTCTCAAGTAAAAAGAGTTCAAGGTGTTACAGGCTTTGTTGGTTCCTTAGAAGGAAGAAAGCCAACTCCTCTTTCAAGTGCTGAGTTGAAGGGTATTTTACAAAAAACAGGTGAGCTGAAGGATGAGCGAGTGTTGCGTCCTAAGCAAAACTTTAGTACTGGCGAACATGTAAAAATTATTGAAGGTCCTTTTGAATCATTTACTGGAGTGGTTGAAGAGGTGAATAATGAAAAGACAAAACTTAGAGTCCTTGTTGGAATCTTTGGTCGATCTACTCCAGTTGAAGTTGATTTTTTACAGGTCGAGAAAATATAAATTTTCTCAATATTAATCTGTATATAATACTTCCTACCACCTATATTTTTAGGTGCTAGGTGGGAGCCTTTTCGTTGAAGAGGCGTTAATACCAGCACGGAGAGAATTTTCTCATACGTGTAAGGAGAAATACTATGGCGAAGAAAAAGGTGACTGCGATTGTTAAATTGCAGTGCCCAGCCCAGAAGGCTACACCAGCGCCACCAATTGGACCGGCATTAGGTCCTCATGGTGTAAGCGCACCACAATTTGTCCAGCAGTTCAATGAAAAAACAAAGAACTTTGAAGCTGGGCTTATTATTCCAGTTGTAATTACCGTCTATGCAGATAGATCGTTTACATTCATCCTCAAAACTCCCCCAGCGGCTGTTCTTATCAAGAAAGCTTGTGGAATTGCTAGTGGCTCTGGAGTTCCTCATACTCAAAAAGTTGCAAAGTTAACTCAAGCACAACTTACTGATATTGCACAAACAAAAATGCCAGACCTCAATGCTATTGATATTGAAGCGGCTAAAAAGATTGTTGCAGGAACTGCTCGAAGCATGGGCGTCGAAGTGGAGGCCAAATAATGAAGCATGGTAAGAAATATCTTGAAGCAGTAAAAAATGTTGATAAAACTGAATTTTTAACATTTGTTAATGCAGCAGAACTTGTGAAGAAAGTTGCTTTTGCTAAATTTGATGAAACAGTTGAAATGTCTTTAAATCTCTCTCTTAAGAAGAGCCAATCTGTACGTGATACAGTTGTTCTTCCTCATCAGTTCTCAGCCGAAAAGAAAGTCCTTGTTTTTGCCAAAGGCGAAAAAGCTCAAGAAGCTCTTGATGCTGGTGCTACCTATGTAGGGGACACTGATTTAGTTGAGAAAATTAGAGGCGGATGGATGGATTTTGATGTTGCTGTTGCGACACCTGATATGATGAAAGATGTAGGTCGTCTTGGCCCAATACTTGGTCGTAGAGGACTTATGCCTAACCCTAAAACTCAAACTGTTACTTTTGATATCAAAGGTGCATTAGAAGAGTTAAGAAAAGGGCGAGTCGAATTCAGATCTGATAAAACTGGAGTTGTTCACTTAGCTATTGGAAAAGTATCAATGGATGCTACTCAGATTGCTGAAAATGCTCATGTTGTACTTAGTGAAGTTGTCAGAAAAAAACCGAGTGATGCAAAAGGTGATTTCCTTAAAAGTATTGCACTCAGTTCTACCATGGGCCCTGGCGTCATGGTCTCTGTGAAAGAGAACTAGGAGAAATATAATGGCAGAATATCAAGCACGCAAAGCACAGTATAAAGTTGATGCCGTCAAAGAAATGGTAGCGGAGTTTACTCAATTTGATGGATATATCTTCACTGATTATCGTGGAATAAGTGTTGAGAAGATTACTGAGTTACGTAATCAACTTAGAAAGGAAGATGCAGAGTATCGTGTTGTTAAAAACCGTTTTGCTAAAATTGCATTAAACGACTTGGGTCACAAAGGAACTGAAGGTCATCTTACAGGACCTACTGCTGTAGCCCTTACAAATGGTGAAGATGCTTCAAATGCAGTATCAAAGATTCTTTTTGATTTTTCAAAGAAAACATCTTTACAAATTAAAGGTGCATATTTAGATGGATCATTGTTTGATGCTGATGCAATTGCTGCATACAGCAAACTTCCAACTAGAAATGACCTTATTTCAATATTAATGGGTACTATTAAGGCGCCACTTACTAAGCTTGCAAGAACTTTACAAGCAGTTGTTGACGCACGACAAGAATAAATTAGTACGGTTTTAGTCTTCGCTAACTACGTAGACATGCTATTACCGTAAAAGATAAGGAGAAGATAATATGGCTACTAAAGAAGAAATTTTGGAAGCAATCGCAGGGATGACTGTATTAGAGATATCAGAACTCATTACAGCTATGGAAGATAAGTTTGGCGTAACCGCCGCAGCTCCAGTTGCTGCTGCAGGTGCTGCAGCTGTTGTTGAAGAAGTTGAAGAACAAACAGAGTTCGACATCATCCTCAAAGGTGTTGCTGATGGTAAAACTATTCCTGTTATTAAAGCAGTGCGTGCTCTTACTGGTCTTGGTCTCAAAGAGGCAAAAGATTTAGTAACAGCTGGTGGAACGATAAAAGAAGCTGTATCTAAAGAAGATGCAAAATCTATTAAAGAGAAACTAGAAGAAGCTGGCGCAACTATTGAAGTTAAATAAGCAGATTTTTTTCGACGTGTTACAGGCGTAAGCCTGAGGGGCTAGCCACCGGATTTTCTCCGGTGGCCAGTCGTGTCCTTAATCCGATGTAAGAATTTATTGATATTTTCAAAGAATTTTTGCAATAATCGACCTTTGGAGGGTAACAATGGTTGCCAAAGGCAATTCAATTAATAGAACATATGTTGGAGCCCATTATGAGAAAGTATGTGAGTTACCAAATCTTGTAGGAATACAATTAGATTCCTATGAACGGTTTCTTCAGCTTTCAAAAGTGCGGCAACACCTTGATGCAGATCCTAATAGCGGCTTAGAACAGGTTTTCCAGTCAACATTTCCCATAGAAAGCCAAAATGGAGAAATGTGTCTCTATTATAAGGGATACACCATTGATTATGAAAACATTAAATTCTCTGAGCTTGAATGTAAGCGCAAAGGGCGTACGTATTCAGTGCAGATTAAGGCTACTATCGATCTTGAGTTCACTGGAACCGGTGAATTAAGACGAAGAGAACTTTATTTTGGAGACATCCCTTTAATGACCGAACGTGGTACCTTTATTATAAATGGTGCAGAACGTGTAGTTGTTAGTCAGATTCACCGTTCTCCTGGTGTAATCTTCTCCGATGATAAAGGTGTATACTCATCAAGAATTATTCCTTATAGAGGCTCTTGGTTAGAGTTTGAAATTGACGATAAGAAAAAAGAATTAATATATGCAAAAGTTGACCGTAAGAAAAGGATTCTTGGAACTCTCTTTTTGCGTGCAATAGGTCTTGATTCTCGCAATAAATTAGTGAGTCATTTCTACAAAAGTAGAAGTGTTGAATTAGTGAAAGAGGCAAGTGGTAACGACGAATTAGTTGGTGCAATTGCTTATTGTGATATTTTTTCAACAAAAGGGGGCAAAAATGCTCCTAAACTTCTTCGTGCTGGAGATGAATTATCTCCAACCTTTATTGAAGCATTAGTACATGATGGAATTAGTTCCATTGAAGTCATTGATGAACAACACGAAGAATCTCTCCATTCAAGGATAATTATTAACTGTCTTGATGTAGAAGATGCTAAGTATACTCTTGAAGGAAATGATGAACCTACTAAAGAAGATGTCTTATCTCCTATTTATGCAGTATTACAACCAGGTGAAATGATTGCTATTGAAAGAGCTGAAAAAGACCTCCCTGATATGTTCTTCTCAGAACGTAGATATGATTTAGGAAGTGTTGGACGCTATAAATTCAATAAGAAATTTGGTACAGATGAAGAAGCAGATGATGAAGATGCAAGTACAGACCTCACAGTATTAGTTCCTCAAGATATTGTTAACACAATGGACTTCTTAATTAAAGTCTATATTGGTGAACAAAATGTGGATGATATTGACCACCTTGGAAACAGGCGTGTGAGATCAGTTGGAGAACTTCTTCAAAACCAACTTAGTGCAGCATTTGCTAGAATGGAGAGAATTGCACGAGAAAGAATGAACTTAGAGTCAAATCAAGTAAAACCACAAGATCTGATCTCTAATAAGCCAATTGTAGCTGCTATAAAAGAGTTCTTTGGTTCATCTCAACTCAGTCAATTTATGGACCAAGTAAACCCTCTTGCAGAACTTACACACAAACGTAGGCTTAATGCATTAGGACCAGGTGGACTCTCTAGAGATAGAGCAAGCTTCGAAGTTCGTGATGTACACTATACTCACTATGGGCGTATGTGTCCTATTGAAACTCCTGAAGGTCCAAACATTGGTCTTATTGTTTCTTTAGCTAACTATACGCGAGTAAACAAACATGGATTTTTAGAAAGCCCATATAGAAAAGTTGTTGATGGGATTGTTTCTAAGAATTATCGATACCTTGATGCAAATGATGAAGAAAAATACTTTATTGCACAAGGAAACTCTATCCTTAATGAAGATGGATCATTCCAAGACAAAGATATTCCTGTAAGAAGAAGTGGTGATTATACTACTCGTCCTGCAGCCGATGTTAGATATATGGATGTTTCTCCTATGCAAGTTATTAGTGTTGCAGCCTCTTTAATTCCATTTTTAGAGCATGATGATGCTAACAGAGCCTTGATGGGATCTAACATGCAACGTCAAGCTGTACCTCTTTTATTTCCAGAAGCTCCTTTTGTTGGAACTGGAATGGAAGCTAAAACAGCATATGACTCTGGTGTTCTCATTAAAGCAAAAAGGGGTGGACTCGTATCATACGTCTCTTCAACAAAGATTGAAATTACTGTCGATAACCCAGAAATTGAAGGGGATATTGATGTATATAATGTTCAAAAGTTTGAACGAACTAACCAAGATACCTGCTTTAACCAGAAACCTGTTGTATTTAATAATCAACGAGTAGAGGCTGGAGAAGTTATTGCTGATGGTCCTGCAACAGAGAATGGTGAACTCGCTTTAGGAAGAAACATCCTTTGTGGATTTGTTCCTTGGAATGGGTATAACTATGAAGATGCTGTATTGATCAGTGAAAGAGTAGTAAAAGAAGATATTTACACATCAGTTCACATTAAAGAGTTCTCAACAGATATCCGTGAAACTAAATTGGGACCTGAAAAGTTAACTCGTGATATCCCAAACACAAGTGAAAAGAATCTCGAACAACTTGATGAAGATGGGATTGTAAGTGTTGGTTCTGTAGTAAGACCTGGAAATATTTTAGTTGGTAAAGTAACTCCAAAATCAGAATCAGATACTACTCCTGAATTTAAATTACTTAACTCTATCTTTGGTGAAAAAGCTAAAGAAGTGAGAGATACATCCCTTAAGGTGCCACATGGAACAGAGGGAACTGTTATCGATATCCAACGCCTCAAAAGATCTGAAGGGGATGAATTACCTCCAGGTGTAGATGAGATGGTAAAAGTTTTAATTGCTACAAAGAGAAAACTTAGACAAGGTGATAAAATGGCTGGACGACACGGAAATAAAGGTGTTGTAGCTCGAGTATTACCTGAAGAAGATATGCCATACATGGCAGATGGTACACCGCTTGATGTGTGTCTTAACCCTTTAGGTGTTCCTTCTCGAATGAACATCGGCCAGTTGATGGAAACTCAACTTGGATGGGCGGCTAACATCTTAAACGAATGGTACTCTTCTCCTGTATTCCAATCAGCAAGTGTTGAGATGATTGAACAAAAGATGATAGAAGCTAATCTTCCTGTAACAAGTAAAACAACGTTATATGATGGAAGAACAGGCGTTCCTTTTGTGAATGATGTTTTTTGTGGATATATTTATTATTTAAAACTCCACCACCTTGTTGATGATAAAATGCATGCTAGGTCTACAGGCCCTTACTCTCTCGTAACGCAGCAACCACTCGGCGGTAAAGCCCAGTTTGGTGGACAACGACTTGGAGAGATGGAAGTATGGGCACTTGAAGCTTATGGTGCAGCTAATACATTACAAGAGTTACTTACTATAAAATCTGACGACATGAATGGTCGAGTAAAGATTTATGAGAGTATCGTAAAGGGTGAACCAGCTATAAACGCCGGGATGCCAGAAGCATTTAATGTGTTAGTACAAGAAGTTCGTGGATTGGCTCTTGATATGAGTGTATATGACTCAAAAGATAGACAAGTGCCTTTAACCGAGCGTGATGAAGAGTTGATTAATAAACGCAACTCGACTAATTAAGATGGGAGATTTTCGGATGAAGGAAATTCAGGATTTCGACAGCATCAAGATAAAATTGGCCAGCCCTGAACAAATTCGGGCTTGGTCTTACGGTGAGGTCAAGAAGCCAGAGACAATTAACTACCGGACACTACGCCCAGAACGTGACGGACTCTTCTGTGAGAAGATATTCGGCACAACCAAAGAGTGGGAGTGTTACTGTGGTAAGTTTAAATCTATACGTTATAAAGGAGTCATCTGTGATAGATGTGGAGTTGAGGTAACTCACTTCAAAGTTCGTCGTGAACGAATGGGCCACATTGATTTAGCATCTCCTGTATCGCATATCTGGTATTACCGCTCTGTTCCATCCCGAATGAGCTTACTTCTTGATATTCCACGAGCTGCTCTGCAATCAGTACTTTATTATGAAAAATATGTAGTAATAAATTCTGGGGACACAGATTTAAAAGAAAAACAACTTCTTACTGAAGATGAATACTATCAAGCTCGTGAACAATATGGGGAGTCTTTTCAGGCAATGATGGGAGCTGAAGCAGTTCAGATTCTCCTACAAACCCTCGACCTTGAAGCAATCAGTGCAGAACTTAGACACACAATGATTGTAAAGGGAGAGAAAGCCGATAAGAGACTCTTAAAGAGAATTGAAGTTGTTGAGAATTTCAGAGATAGTGGAAACAAACCAGAATGGATGATCCTTTCTGTAATCCCAGTCATTCCACCAGAGTTACGCCCAATGGTTCAGCTCGATGGGGGGAGATTTGCAACAAGTGATCTCAATGATTTATATAGAAGAGTTATTAATAGAAATAATCGTCTTACACGATTAATGAGCCTTCATGCTCCTGACATTATTATTCGTAATGAAAAAAGAATGTTACAAGAAGCTGTTGACGCTCTCTTTGATAACTCTAAGAAGAAGAGAGTTGTAAAAGGATCTTCTAATAGACCTCTAAAATCTCTCTCTGATATGTTGAAAGGAAAGCAAGGACGTTTTAGACAAAACCTCATTGGTAAACGTGTAGACTATAGTGGCCGATCTGTAATTGTTGTAGGACCTGAACTCAGGTTACATCAATGTGGACTTCCTTCTAAAATGGCCCTTGAACTCTATAAGCCATTTATTATGAAGAAGTTGGTTCAAAAAGATATTGTCTACAATATTAAAAAAGCAAAAGCTCTTGTTGAACAAGAGACTCCAGAAGTATGGGCAATCTTAGATGAAGTTGTGAGAGAACACCCGGTGCTACTTAACCGTGCACCAACTCTTCACCGCCTTGGTATTCAAGCGTTTGAGCCTGTGTTAGTAGATGGAAAAGCAATTAAACTTCACCCATTAGTATGTCACGCATATAATGCTGACTTTGATGGAGACCAGATGGCTGTTCACGTACCACTTACTCAAGCTGCCCAAATAGAGTGTTGGACTCTTATGCTTAGTGCTAATAACTTACTCGACCCAGCTAACGGTAAACCAATTGTTTTCCCATCTCAAGACATGGTATTAGGAATTAACTACCTCACTAGAGAAATGCTAGGTGCTAAGGGCACTGGAAAGTATTATGATAATATTAGTGAAATCCAGCGTGCAATTGATGCCTACTCTCTCTCATACAATGCTCTTATTCGATACAAAATCGCAGATGGGTCAATTGTTAATACAACAGCTGGAAGAGTACTCTTCAATGCTGCAATGCCAAAAGAGATTGGTTTCCAAAACGTCTGTTTTGGAGATAAAGAATTAAAGAAGTTAGTTGGTATTGTTATTCAAGACCAAAAAACTTCTGTTGCTGTAAAAATGCTTGACTCTATTAAAGATATTGGGTTTAAATACGCAACACTCTTTGGTGCAACAATTGGATTGTCAGATATGATTATTCCAGATGCAAAAACAACCTTAGTTGAAGCTGCAGATAAACGACAAGCTGAAATTAAAGAGCAGTATCGTCAAGGTCATATTACCCAGGATGAACGATATAACCGTGTTATCGAAGTCTGGAGTAAAACAACAGAAGATATTTCAAACGTACTCATGGGTGAACTAAAGAAAAGTCAAAATGGATTTAACCCACTTTACTTGATGGCAGACTCTGGTGCGAGAGGATCAAAAACTCAGATTCGTCAGTTAGGTGGTATGCGTGGTCTTATGGCTAAACCTTCTGGTGATATTATCGAATTCCCTATTAGATCAAACTTCAAAGAAGGATTGTCTATTATTGAATTCTATATCTCCACTAACGGAGCTCGTAAAGGACTCGCTGATACGGCACTTAAGACTGCTGAAGCTGGTTACCTCACTCGTCGTCTCG
>CAYZUR010000008.1:0-16787 GCA_964481535.1 uncultured Spirochaetaceae bacterium
AAACTCTTAATCTCTTAACAGAGTATACTATTGTTAATATTGATAGCACTATCATCCTTGAAAATATTCGCCTAAATCCATATATCCCTGCAATGAGAGAATCTTTAGCATCTATTATGAATATTGATGAATCGATTATTTCTATTAAAGCAAAAACTGCAGAAAAGTTGTTAAAAGAAGTCGGAACTGGAGATGCTATCATTGCACAAGTAGCCCTTCTATTAGAAGAGAAGCAATCAGTAGATGATACAAGTTCCCTTTATTGGGTATAAAAAAAACCTGCTACCCTAAAAGAAGAATAGACAGGTCTTACCACTAAGAGTGATGTTAATCAACAATTAGCATTGTTTTTGGATCAAGTTTTACTTGCATTGGTTTTGGAACCATCGTTTCACCATCTTTAACTAAAGTCATGAGAACTTTATCCATATCTTCGCTATACTTGAGCCCAATAAGAACATCAATAAGTTGTTCATATTTTAACATAGTCTCTGGAATTCCATAATCATCGTATTTGATATTCATCTTCACAGGTGATACAGAGAACCAAACTTCAAGACGCATATCTAATGCGAATTGTTTAATTTTCCTTACATCATCTTCACTTGCTGTAGTGAGGTGATATCCATCAAACATCACTGCATCAGCATTAAATGATCCTTGTCGAATAAGGGTCTCTAAACTTGATAGCACTTTCTCAACTGATACGTTTTCTTGACTAAAATTCATTACCACACGATTTGCTAAAATTTCGTTGTAGATATCTGAAGCATCTTCAAGATCTTTGTTTTCAGAAATTTGTCTAAAAACTTCTTTGTACCAACTAATGACGTGTTCAACATTGCCTGAGAATGATACATGAATAATATGCTCATTTCGAAACAATTTGTCTGTAGCAAGGTGTACTAAACATGCTGTTTTTCCCACTCCATGGCGAGATACAAGTACTCCTAAATTTCCTTTACCCAAACCACCGTCTAGTGATTTATCGAATGCCCGCAAAGGGCTTAACTCATTTAACTCTTGAATTTCCATATTTACGCATCCTCCAAGATTTTGTCTTTCTAAAGTATACCATGGTTTTCTTTAGAGCAACACTCTCTTATATCATCTTTCTACTATAAGAAAAACCGGTCATAAAGACCGGTTGTGACTATATATATCCTATTACTTTGATTGTTCTTTTCGTTTTTTCTCTTCATAATTTCTCTTCAATTCTTCGCTTACACTCATTGGAACCTTAGAATATTTAGCTAGTTCCATAGTAAATTCAGCTTTTCCTTGAGTAAGAGACCTAAGAACAGTTGAGTATCCGAACATTTCTGAAAGAGGGACTTCAGCATCAACAGTACAACTAAGACCATCTTCAGTACTACTTACAATGATCCCACGTCGTTGGTTGATACTTCCAAAGATATTCCCTTGGAATTCAGTTGGTCCTTCAACACTTACTTTCATAACTGGTTCAAGAATAACAGGTTTAGCTTTATCATAGACATCTCTAAAAGCACTAAGTGCTGCTGTTTGGAAAGCTTGGTCAGAGGAGTCAACTGGGTGGTAAGCTCCATCACTAACGACCGCCCTTACTCCAACAATAGGGAATCCTAATTGAGCACCTTTTTTAAGTGCAAGGGTGAATCCTTTATCACAAGAAGGGATATATTCAGTAGGAATAACTCCACCCTTGATATGGTCAATGAACTCATAGTCTTTAGAATCTTCACTCTCTTCAATTGGTTCAATATATCCAGCAATACGTGCATATTGACCTGATCCACCAGTTTGCTTTTTATGTGTGTAGTTAAATTCAGCTCTTTGGCTAATTGCTTCACGATACGCAACTTCTGGTTTATCAGTAACAACATCAGCTTTATATTCACGTTTCATTCTTTCAACATATACTTCTAGGTGCAACTCACCCATTCCTTGAATAATCGTCTGATTTGATTCTTGGTCTACATATGTGTTAAAAGTTGGGTCTTCTTTGGTAAATCTGTTAAGAGCTTTTGCCATATTATCTGCTGATTTTTTATCAACAGGAGTAATGGAAAGAGAGATAACAGGTTTAGGGACAAACATTGAAGTAAGTGAATAGTTAAGTGACGGATGACAGAATGTATCTCCAGAGGCACATTCAATTCCGAAAAGGGCAGCAATGTCACCACAACCAGCCTCAGTAATATCTTCCATGCTTGCAGCATGCATTCTTACTAATCGACCAACTTTGAATTTCTTTCGGCTACGAGTATTTATTAACTCATCACCTTTTTTGATTCTTCCTTGGTAGATTCTGATATAGGTAAGTTGTCCATATTGACCATCTTCAAGTTTAAATCCTAAAAGAACAGGAGGAAGTAATTCATCAGAATGTAATGTTACAACTTCTTCATCATTATCTAAATCAAGGGCTGTGTTAGTAACTTCAGTTGGGTTTGGTAAATAACTAATTACTCCATCAAGAAGTGGTTGAATCCCTTTGTTCTTATATGCTGATCCCATTAATACAGGAACTAATTCTAAAGCAATAGTACCTTTTCTTATAGCAGTATAAATGAGCTCTTCAGTAACGCTCTCTTCAAGCATCGCTTCCATGAGTTCATCTGAAAATAAAGAAACGCTATCAAGCATGTCTTCTCTTTTTTCTTTAGCTGTTTCAAGAAGTTCGCTTGGGATCTCTGCATAACGCATCTCAACACCATCAAGTCCATCAAAATAAATTGCTTTCATTGTAATGAGGTCAACGACACCTTCAAGACGGTCTTCAAGACCAATTGGAATTTGCAAAAGGACAGCATTCAATCCCAATTTATCAATAAGTTGTTGTTTAACTCTAAAAGGGTTAGCACCAGTTCGGTCACATTTATTAATAAATGCAATTCGAGGAACTTTATAGCGTTTCATCTGTCGGTCAACAGTAATTGACTGACTTTGTACACCAGCAACAGAACACAATACTAAAACAGCTCCGTCAAGAACTCTTAGAGACCTTTCAACCTCAATAGTAAAGTCAACGTGTCCGGGGGTATCAATAACATTGATAGGATGGCCCTTCCATGTAACGTTTGTCGCAGCAGATGCGATGGTAATTCCTCTTTCTCTCTCAAGTTCCATAGAATCCATCGTAGCACCAACGCCATCTTTTCCACGAACTTCGTGGATCGCATGAATTCTATTTGAATAAAAGAGAATACGCTCGGTAAGGGTAGTTTTTCCAGAGTCAATGTGGGCACTGATTCCGATGTTTCTCATTTTACTAAGTTCAGACATACAAATTTCCTCTTCTTTTATCGCCAGTGAGCTCATCCTTGCCTTCACAAAAAAAACATCACAGGTCATGTATCTAGTGTACCATTTGTTCATAGGGGAAACAAAAAAAATATATATTATCCTATACAAATGGAGGAGAACGCAATTTATTTTGCGTACCGGACGGATTTTAGTATATTATTAATAATTGTTCAATCCTTTCCCTAATAAATAATTGTGAGATTTTAGCTATAGAAAAGATAGAATAAAAAGAGAGTTTTACCCTTTATCTTGCAGAGTCGACCTACAAGAAGGATATACAATTACCCAAAAAGATGGATGAGGGTCAACTATTATACCCTAAAAAAAAATATACAAGACTTCACAATCGATATAATCATAATGTAAGTAAAGTAGCTATCTTTGCTATTTCATCTTTCTCATATTTTTCTTTGTGTGGAATTATCTTTTTATTATCTCCCTCAAAACGAGGAATAATGTGGATATGAATATGAGGGATTTCTTGCCCAGAAGCAGGCCCATTATTGATAATAATATTAGTTGCCTCAGCATGAAGTTTTTCTCTTAACACGTTATCTACCCTTTTAGCAATAACAATAAGATGAGATAACACATCATCAGGACACTCAACAGTTGTAGGATACTCTTCTTTAGCTATAACTAATGCATGCCCCTTATTTACAGGGTTAATATCTAAAATAGCAATACAGAGAGAATCTTCATAAAGAATAGCTGAAGGAATCTCTTTATTAATAATTTTTGTAAATAGTGTTGGCATGGAAGTATCTCCTTATTATGGGTATATTATATCAAAAAAACACATTCCTATCTATCATCCCTTATTTCATGCGATTATTCTTTTCTTATTTCCTCATCGATACTCCTATTTCCAACTTAACTCATAAGGAATTCCAGAAAGAGTTTCACATACATCTTTTACCGAAGGGGTAACATCTTCTTTTTTTCCTCCATTTCTAAGTCTCTCGAGTTCTTGAGCTAAGATGTCACTATTTTTTGGAGAAAGGCGGAACCAAGAAGCTATAATAATTCCTGCAATAATGAATAAAGAAGGACCTCCTACAAAGAAAATAAAGAAACGAGCAAGTACTTGTTCACTTTGAACAGAATTTGAAACAAACCCTACCATTTGTAGAAATAGCCCAATAAGAGGCATCACTAGGGCTCCCTGAATCAATTTCCTTGTAAGAGTCATCGCCCCTGAATAGACTCCAGAACGTTGAGAGCCTGTCATTAATTCATCAACATCAATGACATTTGGAAGAATTGCATAGGGAATATATATTGCACTCGCAGTTCCCGATCCAATTACGGCACAGACAATGGCTACAATATATACTGAAGTGGTTGCATTAAGAAAAAGGGTCCCTACCATACCGATTATCCATATAGATAACCCCATACGGTATGCAAAACGCTTTCCCTTCACATTAGCTATTTTTACATAGACAGGAATCATAGACAATTGCACAATCATTAATGTTCCCATTGCAATTGAATACAATCCAGGTCTTTTTAAAGAATAGGTGAGATAATAATTAAACAAAGCCATTAACATATCCATAGCTGAATACGCACATATATACATTAGAAGGTGAATTCTAAAAGAGCGATTACGGAATATAGTGAAAAATTCCTTCATAAAATTCTTTGAAACAGAGGGAGATGAACTATGGGGAGTATTCCATGTTCCCAAGAATACAAAAATCCATGGAAGGGCAAAAAAGATTCCAAATACAACCGACATGATAAGATACCCACGAGAGGGAGGATTATTGTATGAATCAATAATAATTTTGGGAATAGTTGCAGCAAGGAGAGAAGAAAAGCCAGAGAAAAATAACCTTGCCCCTGACAATCTGTTCCTTACTCGATAATCTCCTGAAAGTTCTGCTGCCATAGCAGAATAAGGAACCATTACCATCGTAAAAACTGTAGCAAATAACATATAGGCAACACTATAGAATAAAAAAAGGGCAAATTGTGAATTAAAAGAGACAGGAACCCACATGAGGATAAAGGTCAACGTTATGGGGATAATTCCAATAAGGAAAAAGACTCTTCTCCTCCCATATTTTGATCGAGTTCTATCTGAAATATATCCCATGAGGGGATCTGAAATAGCATCCCAAATCTTTCCAATACCAAACACAAGACCTGCTAGGGCAGGAGAGAGCCCTACGACCTCAGTAAGATAAAATAAGAAGAACATACCAACAATAAAGAATCCACCACCCCCATAGATATCGCCACTACCATAGGCAATAAGATTTTTGACGGTAACTTTTCGATAATTCTGTAGAGTGGCCATAGCAAACTTCTCCTTTATGCGGGGAATAGATGAGCTACTATTTTTCTTTTATTACGAGAAAAAACTGTACGAGAAAGATTGGAAGGAAAACCTCTATATTACAGAGAATCAACGCATATCTTCACAGAATCTTCCGCCTCTTTTTACCCACAAATTATATGAAATTATTCTTATACTTACATTACTATAAACCATTATCATCTACAGTCAAATACAATGAATATTTCTTGTGAAATGTAAAAAATATCTAAAATTGATAAAAACATCTGAACGATATTGTACAAAGAACTGTTACACGAGCATTTCAAATTCCTTCAAAAAAAAATAATGCACCATCAGCTCACATAATCATCAACGAAGTTGTTGTAAAAGGCTCTTTTTATTAAACTATTATCAAATATTTCAAAAGATTGCTTGCCCTTTACAATTCTCATATTTATAATCATCTGTATGAGTAGTTGTTATTTTTGTAAAAGTGAAATTTCTCCCAACATGACAATCGGCCACGAAACCGTGTGTTCTCATTGCGGGCGACATCTTAAAGCATGTGTGAACTGTAGGTTTTATGATGAAAGTTCCTATCATGAATGTAGAGAAGCTGTTGAAGAGCATATTTTAGATAAAAAAAATGCTAACTTCTGTCCTAATTTTATGATTAATGAAAACGGATCACTGTATAGCAAAGCTAATACAAATAAAGAAGAAACAATTAAACGACTTAAAGCATTATTCAACGACGAATAACAAGGAGATACACATCATGTTAGAATTAGGTTCAAAACTTCCACATATTGTATTAGAAAATGAAAAGGGAGAAAACGTAGATCTCTCTTCATTTGAAAACACATATATTGTTCTCTATGCATACCCAAAAGATAATACTCCAGGGTGTACAAAAGAGGCGTGCTCTTTTAGAGATAGTCATCCACAGATTACAGCATCAAATGCAGTAGTCTTTGGATTAAGCCCAGACTCTCCCTCTAGCCACCAAAAATTTATTGATAAATTTGAACTCAATTTTTCACTTTTAAGTGATAGTGAACATACCCTACTCGAATATCTTGGAGCTTGGGGTGAAAAGTCTATGTATGGCAAAACATATTTTGGCGTACTGAGAAGTACTTTTATTTTTGACACACAGGGAGTATTACTAAAAGTCTGGCCAAAGGTAACAGTAGAAACACACGGACAAGAAATATGTGAATATTTAGAGTCACTCGCATGAAAAAAATAGCACCTCTTTTACTCATCATCACTACCTTCATCCTTATCTTATTTACATCCTGTCAAAGCTACATGTTTGAAGAAGCACAAAGGGCTATAGCCCCTATTCCTTCCATTATCAAACAAACCGACTCTTATTCTCACACTACTGTAGTAGAAGAAACTCAAGTAGAAAAAACTGTAGCTCTAGAAGAAACACAAGTAAGCAACACTGTTGAAGAAGAAAAAGTAGTAGTACAAGAGAAAGAAAGAGAAGATTTATCTGTTATATTTCTCCCCCTTCCATCCTTTGTGATGGCTGGGGATGTTAAGGTCATTGCTCAAAGAATTGCCAATGATAATATTGATATCGTAGCTATTACAGGTGAGCCTGTTGTGTTAGAGAGTATGAAACAATACCTTTCCTACAATGAAATCATTGTAGAAGATACTACTCTTCTTGCAACTAATCTTCCTCTTGAAAACACTCAGGGTCCTTACTCTCTATTCACCCTCTCAGATGATACATCAATAGCCTTTAGTGTTGTCGATATCAGAGAAGACTCTTATTACTATGAAGCTCTTAGTGGAGAGAAAGTTCCACCGGTGTTACTTAAAAAAGAGATGCTAGATGAAGTGAATCGATATACATCTGCCTTAAAAGATATTCCCACCATTGTATTTGCTTCCCTGTATAGCCCTTTCGATAGTTCTCTTCTCTCTTCCTACAATGTTATTGATGCATATGAAGTGTCTCACCACATTAGTCAGTTAGAGAAAGGATCTACATTACGTATCAGAGGAAGAGGGGATAATATCTCACTAAGAAGTGATTACCTATTTACCCACAAGATGATTCCCTTATCTTCAACTACAATAGATATCACCATCGCACAAACAAGAAAGGTCCCATCTGAACAACGAAGTGCTATCAGTGGAACCTTTATTATTCAATAAAATATTTTTTTATAGGAAACTATCTAAATCTATCTCACAGGCAATTGTAGGCATGGTAATATTCCAAGATTCAAGAACCTGTGGGTGAACTTCCCCAAAGATACCGACCTCTTTTCCATCAACTACTACAGTACCACAACGCCCTGTAATAAATCGTGGGTCTACTAATTCACTCATCACATACTGAACATTCAGGTAATAAAAGAGTGTTGAGATATAACTATTAAGTTGGTTAAATCCCATCTCCCCTGCAGCACTTAAAAAGCCTAAGTGGTTTCGTGTAACAGTACCAGAGTTGTCACTTTCACAAAGATAGGCAACCTTCCCTACTTCAAAGATATGGTGAGGGTAGATAGCATGAGCACTCATACTTTCACTCTCTAATAGGGATGGAATAATTGAAGGCCTCACATACTCATAGTTTTCACTCATTGGGTTTGCAATTTGAATATAATCATCCCCACTTACATGCATGTTATCAATATACTCTTTTCTCGAACCAAGATAATTATACATCATCTCTTGAAATCCCATTCCAATACAAATATCTTTTACTTTTCGTGCTAACTGTTCTGCTTTACTTAAACGCCCTACAGTTGAATCCTTTGGAAGTTCAGGGCTAAAGAGGGCTAGTGAGCGACCTATCATCACATCCTCTACAATATCTACAGGATGGAGAAAGTCGTTTCTATTAGCTGGAACTTTTATTACTACACTATTGTTAGAAATAGTAGATTCTATTCCCATTTTAGTAAGGGCTTCAATAATTAGCTCATCACTCAATTTCTCTCCAAGCGTTTTAAAGAGGAAAGGGAGAGGACATGTAGCTTCTTTTTGGAAATAGTAGGGAACTGTAATACTCGTCCCATACTCGGTTTCCCCTCCTAGAGTACATTTCACGGGGAGAATGGTATATCCTAAATCTGCACAATCCATTGCAACAATAGAGGAAGCAAGAAGTAAATCATCTAAGCCTGAACCACTAAATTCAAAGAAAAGATGCTCATCACCCACTTGTACAGCCCCTATATGAGCACTGTTAATAACTGGAGGAAAAGAGAGCACGTCCCCATTGTCATCTGTTAAATATGGGTATAGAGGGGAATCTTGAACAATAGGTCCAAACTCTAATCCTTTAGGGTGCTTCTTTGTGATTTCTCTCAAAGTAAGTGATTCATCCATACCTAGAGGAACAAAAGAATAAGAATCTGGATCAACACCCTTATAATGGACAGGGAATGTAATTAGATCACTTCTATATACCCCAATTGCAATACTCTTTCTTTTTCGCCCAAAGTTATTACAAAGTTTTTCTTGTGTTTGAATGAGACTCTCTAAAATATTTTCATCTACTACTTTCCCTGTTACAGAAAACCCAACAGAGAAAGGACGAACTTCCTTTACAGAAGGGTGAACAATAAGCTCTCTACCTCCACTTTCTTTAGTTTCATCTTTTGATGAAAAGAAATCATACTGTGGAAGAGTTTTCGATTCATAGGTATTAATAGCCCTTGTGACCCCACCAGCTGACCATAAATCTGGTCGGTTTGTATCATTTAATTCAATTTTATAAAGGTGTTCATTTTTGTCATGTCCATCGAGTTCAGCTTTCGCTACAGGAAGGATCATTTCAAGTTCATCATCACTATATGGGTGGTTTACAAGTGAGTTAAATAGGTCTTCATGTACTTCAATTTTTGGCATTTATCTACCTCTCCTTAAGCGCACATTCTCAATATCTGGAGTAAATAATTCTCTTAAATCATTTAGCCCAAGGTGCATAAGGGCCATTCTATCAATTCCTAATCCCCAAGCGAGAACAGGAACATCAATTCCAAGTGCTTTTGTTACTTCTGGTCTAAAAATCCCACTTCCACCGAGTTCAAACCATCCAAGAACTGGATGCTTAATATGTACTTCGATAGAAGGTTCTGTGAATGGGAAGTATCCTGGAACATATCGCACTTCTTCAGCTCCTGCTACCTCTTCAGCAAACATTTTAAGGAGTCCTAAAAGTGTTTTTAAATTGACATCTTCTCCAAGAACAATCCCTTCTGTTTGATAAAAGTCTGCTCCGTGAGTTGCATCAACTTGGTCATATCTAAAACATCTTGCTACTCCAAAATATTTTCCTGGAATAGATGCGTGTGGAAGAGTTTTTGCAGAGAGTACCGTTCCTTGAGATCGCATTACTTGCCGACGAGTAAACTCGTGGTCAAAAGAGTAGCGCCATCCCCTACTACCGGTATTCCACCCATTTTCATGAGTTGCTGCTACTTGTGATAAATACGGTTCTTCTATGCTTTTTGCATGAGAAGGATTTTTCACATAATAGACATCGTGGATATCTCGGGCGCTATGAAACTGTGGCATGAATAGGGCATCCCCATTCCAAAACTCATTTTCTACAAGAGGGCCATCAAATTCTTCAAATCCAAGAGAAGCTAATTTATCTTTTACCCAACGCAGGTAATCTGCATATGGGTTACTTCTTCCAATAAGAAGACGAGCAGAGGGGGTATTAAGAGAATAAGGTCTAAAACTTTGACTCTTCCAATCACCACTTTGAAGGAGACTTGGAGTGAGGGACCCAAGTTCTTCCCCTGTAATATGGGCTTTAAGGAGAGCTTCTTTTGCCTCTACGCCATTACTGGTGAGGACATAAGTTACTTCATCTCGTTCAATAATTTTGAAAGGGACTCCGCTTGCAACTCTTTTTTTACTATTTTTCTTTATATATTGAATTTCTTCATTATCTAAATCATCTTCTTTTAAAAGTTTTTTTACTCCTTTATCAAGGACAGAAGAAGCAATAGTAATATGAGGTGGAAGAGTTTCATCTAAAAGATTGGCTTTGTTACCTTCACCCATTTTACACAATTTAGATTTACTAAGTTGTCCAAAAGCAGATCCAATTTCACTTTTTTCAAGGGAGAGTTCTGTTGCGATCTCAGGAAGTGAAAGAGGTCCTTTCTCTTTAAGAAGAGAAACAATACGAACTTCTGGAATTCCGATTTTTTGAAAAGTTTTTCCTAAATCAGTAATTTCATACCAAGAAGTAGTAATTCTCTCTTTTTCTTCAATAAATCCTTTTGCTAATAACCAACTAAATGCTTGATTACAATGTCCCACTTGGTAGTTAAGTTCTTCTATTAATCGCACTGATGTAATTATTTCATCCGGCGACACGTGTCTTAGCAACCTAATCTCTAGTGGATGTAGGCTGTGTACATCAAGTTCCATATTCAGATGCCTCTCTATGAATCAATATGCCATCATTTGCATGAGGTGCTCCTATTGTAACGATAAGTATAAAAAAATAAAAGGGGATATCTTTCCTAGATCAAAAAGGGGAGATTGAGTTAAACACATATAAGGATACAACTTGAAGAATATATTTGTGGAATCATATTATTATGACCTCCGGACTCTTTCAAGATACTTATCACAAATAACCTACAATAATGATATATCTTCATGCGTATCTTGCTTCATTATAGTGACACAACTTTCTTTCATTAAGCAGAAAATAGAGATACTTTGATGAAAAATACTCTTTGTTTATGACAAATGCTCTATTTTTGTTATATGTTAAAAATATTCCTGCCTCCGATTTTCTATATTAATTGTTTAAATATATATATTTATCTATTTTTACGACATTTTTTAAAAAATAATGTAATTTTTTATATCATATCTATTGACATATGTTATAGGTTGAACTATTATGCAGTTAGTTACAACAAAACTTACTACAAATCAAACAGGAGTTTCCAAATGAAAAAATTAATCGCTACTTTATCAACCATCCTTATTGCTACTTCATTATTCGCCGTAGTTGCCACAGGGCCACAATTCTCTCTTAACGCCCAAGTAGATGGAATTCTCTTCCATGGCTTCACAACTGAACAATATACTTCAAGTGACGAACTTTTGGCTGCACAAAGCAATATTGGACAAAAGGCAACAGTTGATAAATTAGATTTAACAAGTGATGCTGCTCAAGATATTGGTTTTTATAACTTCTATTCAACTAACCTTGAACAAACTTCAATCTCTTTTAGAATGGAATCTCTTTCAGCAAAAGTTCTTAATGAAAAATATTATGTCCCTTATACACTTAACTACACATCAATTAATGATAATAAAAAGATTGTATTAAACGATGGCACCATTGAAGGCAAAAAAGTTGCGACCCAAACAGAACCAGATTCAATAACAGAAGCTGTTCTTAAAACAACAGAAAGCTCTACTGGCTTACGTTACGGAATCCTTGACCTTTCAGTTGAATTTGAAGGAACACAAAACGTATCATTCGGTCTTCCACAAGTAGATGGCGATAACTACTACACAGGAACTATCACAGCGTTTATCGACGCACAATAACCTCACCTCCTAAAACATATACATATAGACCTAAAAGACCTACTCTGAAAATGAGTAGGTTTTTTTGTATTTAAAGAATATCATTCTATTTTCTGGTATCTATATGAAAAGACTCATAATGATTTACATCAAACAAGAATAGAATTTATGGATAAATTTTTTAAAATTACAAGTTTTGATAGAATATCTTCCCTAGCCCAAGGGGGAGGAAATATGGTACACCAAGAGTATGAATAAAGAGAATATATCAATTAAGAGGGCTCTTATATCGGTTTCAGATAAAGAAGGAATTGTTGAATTTGCTCAATTTCTACAAGATATGGGCGTATACATCATTTCAACAGGGGGGACATATTCCCATCTAAAGAATGCTCATATTGAAGTGCATCAAGTGAGTGATATCACCCACTTTCCTGAAATAATGGATGGCAGAGTGAAAACAATGCATCCCCTTATTATGGGAGGAATCCTCGGAAGGCGTGATGTTGATAAGATAATAGCAACTGAAATGAATATTGAATGGATTGACCTTGTAGTATGCAACCTCTACCCCTTTGAAAAAACTATTCAAAAGATTGGGGTGAGTGAAGAAGAAGCAATAGAGAATATCGATATTGGAGGACCTTCAATGATTCGATCTGCTGCAAAAAACTTTGCTCACGTAGCAGTTGTTACACACCCCAATCAATACAAAAATATTATGGATGAGATAACTAAAAAGAGAGGAGTCTCTTTCCCTACACGGCGAGAATATGCCTCTGTTGCATTTAGCCACACAGCTCGCTATGATGCCTTGATTCAAAGTTATTTTTCTCATACCCAATTCCCATCAGAACTCTCATTAGGATTCACCCTTTTTGAAAGTGATGGAGAAGATTTCACACTACGATACGGAGAGAACCCTCATCAAAAAGCTGCTGTATATAGAGCAAGTCTCTATGGAGAAAAAAAAGATGAAATGAGCTTGCTTGATGCCCCTCAACTTCAAGGAAAGCACCTCTCTTTTAATAACCTTAGCGATACCTCTGGTGCTATTGAAACCTTAAGAGAATTTAGCGAAACAACATGTGTTGTTGTAAAACACGGCACTCCTTGTGGAGTCAGTTCACAATTTGAACCTTTAATGGCATTAAAAAAAGCTTTTGAAGCAGATTCGTTAAGTGCATTTGGTTCTATCATCGCCCTCAATGTCCACTTTGATAAAGAAATGGCTTTGTATCTCTCTAAGTTGTTTATTGAAGTCCTCGTTGCCCCATCTTTTAGTGATGAAGCTCTATCAATCCTTAAGAAAAAGAAAAACGTGAGAGTTTTACAACTTCCTATTATACGTAAACCGAAAGAGATCCTTAGTGGACGATTTATTGGTAGTGATTTACTTCTACAAACAAAAGATGCTCGTGAAATCACGAAAGATGATGTAGAGTGTGTCACTACACTAAAAGTGAGCGATAAAGATTTACAAGAACTCTTATTTGCTTGGAAGGTAGTAAAACATGTAAAATCTAATGCAATAGTCACTTCATACGATAACACCACCTGTGGTATTGGTGGAGGTCAAGTTTCAAGAGTTGATTCAACTGAGATTGCACTAAGAAAGGGGGGAGAAAAGGGAGCATTAGTTCTCGCATCCGATGCATTTTTCCCCTTCAAAGATAGTATCGAAATCCTTAAAGGGCATAATATAAAAGCAATCATCCAACCAGGTGGATCAATTAGAGATAAAGAAGTGATACAAGCGTGTGACGAATTAGGTATTGCTATGGTCTTTACTCACACAAGGTCGTTCTTACACGCCTAGTGTGAATAATGAAAGAACACTTTCAACGATATCACTCACCTGAGGAACTATCTGCGACTCAAGATACTTATTAAATGGGGTCGGCATCTCTTTGCCACCAATTCTCTGTATAGGAGCTTTGAGTGAAGCAAAAGTTTCTCTATCTCCAACAATAGCCGCGGCTATTTCTCCACTAAAGCCTCCAAAAAGAGGTGCTTCATGGACAATAACGACTTTCCCTGTTTTCTGAACAGATGTAAAAATAGTTTGTGTATCAAGTGGTCTTAATGATCTCAAATCAATTATTTCAGCAGAGATTTCATCATCTTCCAATGTTTGGGCCGCTGAGAGAACACTAAAAAGCGTTTTCCCATAGGTGATGATAGTAACATCTTCCCCTTTTCGTTTTATATCAGCTTTCCCAATTTCTATAAGATGTTCTCCATCAGGAATAGGCCCTTGTACCCCATAGTTTTTATGTTCAAGGAATATAACAGGATCATTGTTTCTAATTGCACTTTTCATTAATCCTTTTGCATCTCTAGGAGTTGCAGGATATAAGACAATAAGACCTGGAATATTAGTAAAAAGAGTTTCAAGTGATTGAGTATGCTGTGCTGCAGCACCAGTTCCACTACCCATTGGAGTTCTATAGACTAAAGGAACACTTTGAGTTCCACCTGACATAAACCGAGTTTTTGCTGCATGGTTAATAAGAGGATCACTTGCAAGGGTAGAAAAGTCCCCATACATAATTTCTACAATGGGGCGCATCCCCATAATAGCAGCTCCTACCGCAACCCCAACAAGGCCCTCTTCTGATACCGGAGTTTCTATTACTTGTCTCTCTCCAAAACGGTCAATCAAGCCACTTGTTACAGTAAAACAGCCACCATAACAGCCGACATCTTCACCAATGAGGACGACATGCTCATCTCGAGCCATCTCTTCAGTCATTGCTTCCCTTATTGCTTCTCGATATGTGATTGTTTTCAAAGTACAGCCTCTTCTTTATAATAGACATATTCCATCGCCTCTTCTAAGGTGAGTTCTTGATGGTCGTGCAAATAGATTTCACTCACTGTATCGATATGTTCCTTCTCTGCTTTTTCTATCGCTTTAATCTCTTGTTCACTAATAAATCCTTTTGAGATTAAGATGTTAGAGAATTGAGTAATCGGATCTTTTTTCATCCATTGCTTCTCTTCTTCTCTTGTTCTATATAAGAATTTATCACTTTTAGAATGTCCACTAAACCGATAGGTTTTTGTCTCTAATAGATAAGGACGATGTTCTGTTTTCATATAGGCACAAATTGATTTTACTTTATCAAAAACAAGTTCAACATCATTTCCATCTATACTTTCACTCAAGATAGAGTAGGAAGAACCTCTCTCTGCAATGGAAGAAACAGAGACCATTTTATCTGCACTGCTACTCATTCCATACATATTGTGTTCACATAAGAAGAGTACAGGGAGATTCCATATAGAAGCCATATTCATTGCTTCATGGATTACCCCTCTGTTACTTGCCCCATCCCCGAAGAAAGCAACAACAATGTTATCACTTCCAATTCTTTTTAATTGAAGGGCCATTCCTGTAGCTATTGCTACACCACTTGCAACAACAGCAGAAGAGCCTGCATTGTGATGCTCCATATCAATAAGGTGCATAGAGCCACCAAGACCTTTTGAAAGCCCTCTTTTATCACCAAAAAACTCAGCTATCATTTTTTCAATAGAGGCCCCTTTAGCTAAGGTGTGGCCATGACAGCGGTGGGTTGTTACAATCCAGTCTTTTTCATCTATTGCTAATGCTATCCCTGCATGTACAGCTTCTTGTCCAATGGCAAGGTGGGTAGTCCCATGCATTTTGTGGACGGAAAATAACTCTTCAATCTTTTGTTCAAATATTCTCGATCGCATCATTAGATTAAGAGTTTTTATTCCTTCTTCTTTATCAAATGTAAAAGCCAATGTGTTATACCTCTTTTTCTTTCACCATTAAACGTGTGATATACCCAGTGTACATCGTATGGTAATCGTTATTCGAATAATGTTTTTCAATAGAAGGATCAATAAAATGTTCACTTAGAATTGGAGTGACACTCGCAATATTACAACAAAAAACTGTATGAGCTTGTTCAAAAGTACATAGGTTTGGTTCAATTTCAATTGGAATTAGACCTGTTTCTTTCACCTTATCAACATCTTTTCCACTATAACGTCCACAGTAAGTGAGTTCATCCTTATACACAGATGAAAAGAATGAGCAGGTAAATGATGATGCGTTTTCTAATAAATTATAGGTATGACGAGTATTTCGCACAACAATATTGAATATTGGTTTATTCCACATAATGCCAACACTGCCCCAAGCAGCTGTCATCATGTTAACTTTTTCACCATCTTTAACGGTGATCAAGAACCATTCATCTTTAATAGTGTGGAATATTCTTTCTTGATATGATGAAATCGATTTATTTACAAACACGCCTTCCTCCTTAAACACAAAATATAGACCGGACTTTATCACAGGTGCGATATGGAAGGAAGTCAGGACAAACCGTGACACTAATTATATGATTAGGACACGTGATAAGTCAATCATACTGATATATTTCTTTACCCTTTATCTATATTAGCTTGTTGAGTTCACTTATTGGTGATATACCTCTGTTCATAAGGATAATGTTAGGAAAAAAATGTATAAAATCCCTTTGGTATCAATTATAAAGAATGAATTTGATGGATATAATCTCTCTAAGTTAAAAAATGATACTGTGAGTGGGTTAATAGTTGCCCTTGTAGCACTTCCTTTAGCACTCGCCTTTTCTATTGCCCGATTCATCCCCATTGTGAGAAC